>NZ_LWGE01000992.1:0-640 GCF_001635315.1 Oleiphilus sp. HI0123 | reverse complement strand
AACGAGCTAAATCTTGTGCATCGCGTTTATCTGTTTTCACGCGTTGTCCGGGTTTCTTTGGAATCAGTGATGGCGCAACAACATAGCAACAATGGCCTAAGCTTGTCAGCAATCGATAAATCCAGTAGCCACAGGGGCCTGCTTCATAAACAAAATGCAGGGTAGCCTGCGGGTATTTGCTTTCAAACTGTCTTGCCATCTTGGTAAGTGATACTTTGGCTGAAGAAACTCTTCCAAGATGCTTTACTTCTGAGCCTCGTTGATCTTCGCAATATGCGACTTCGGTGAACTCCTTATGGGTGTCCAATCCGACAAAAATTATGGTATTGTTTTTCATGGTGCTGGCCTCCGCTTATATGGTATGACACATATATTATGGCTCTGGCTTTGCTAACCCACGATAGGAGGTCAGCACTCTTTTGGGACGTGGGGAGTCATTATGTCTATGTGCAAAAAACCAACTAAAATATGTGCTTAGCGTACTTGGTTGCCAAAAAGGTGGTCTCGTTCAACAAACCTTTTTCATTAAGTTTTATACCCCCCTGTGTCAGGATAGTTGTCGCCTCTGTTAATTTTTAATAATTGAATAGGAGGCGGTAAGAGAATATGAGTGAAGCATTATTCAAAAGAGTTTAAAGAA
>NZ_LWGE01000991.1:0-218 GCF_001635315.1 Oleiphilus sp. HI0123 | reverse complement strand
GGGTGCTGGGATTGCGTAGCATGACCAACGATACGAGCAACAGGCTTAAGGCCACGTGCTTCAGCTTCGCTTTCACGCATTAGAACAAGTGCTGATGCGCCATCTGAGATTGATGAAGCATTCGCTGCAGTGATGGTACCATCTTTAGCAAAAGCTGCGCGAAGACTAGGGATTTTCTCGATGTTAGCGTTGAATGGCTGCTCATCGTGCTCAACCAC
>NZ_LWGE01000990.1:0-558 GCF_001635315.1 Oleiphilus sp. HI0123 | reverse complement strand
GAAGAAGTTTTCATTGATGTTAGATATGGGTTTATTGATGACTTCTTGCCAGATGCTCAGTAACTTAAGTTCAGTCGCTGTAGTAGCGGCCCGTACTTCTTCTTTGCCTAACGAGCTTGATTCTGANAAAGGGAGGCTTTCTAAAGCCTTTCGATCAAGCTTGTTGTTAAGGGTGCGTGGTAACTCCCCGAGTGCTTCAAGGTGCTGCGGCACCATGTAAGGGGGCAATTGCTGTCGCAGGTGCTCACGAAGTTCACTGAGACTAATCGGGCTATTCTTCCATACAACATAAGCGATGAGCCGCGTATCGCCGGCACGGACTTCTCGTACGCTTAAGGCGCAGTCGTCAATGGCGTCGTGTTGGCGCATAAGCGTCTCAATTTCACCCAGTTCTATTCGGTAGCCGCGTACTTTGACTTGCTGATCCAGTCGTCCCATATACGTAAGGGTGCCGTCGTGGGTGTAGCGTACTTTATCACCGGTGCGATAGAGTTGGCCGTCTCCAAAGGGGTTTGGAATAAAGACCTTCCGGGTTAATTCGTCACGATTGTTATAGCC
>NZ_LWGE01000989.1:0-470 GCF_001635315.1 Oleiphilus sp. HI0123 | reverse complement strand
GGCTGTGCTTGAAGGTAAGATGGCCCAGCTTGCTGTGATAGCTCCATAACACTGTTGGCCATACCGTGTAGTTTGAGTTGTTTGAAGGTGTGGATCATGGTTTCAATGTGCATAAGGATGACCTCTTAGTTGATCGTAGCGTTGTGTGTTGGCAATAGGCTCTTCGTTTAGAATGAGAGAGGGTGGTGTTAGCAAAGGCTCAGGTGTTTCCTGTTCGATGAGTTGGCTCAAACAGTTCATTACATGCTGTTTTGAGGGGTGCCCGCATCGCAGAGATTCCTCAACCGCTTGCTCAACCAGCTGTTCGTCGTGATGAAGTACCAAGGCCAATATCTCGACCATTTCTCGATCACCACCTTGTCGTCGAAGTAAATACTTTTGAATGGACTTGAAGCTGTCTGGCAAGGTCTCGAACGGTGCGCCGTTACGCAGTGCTCCTGGTTTGCGTTGAGCCACGGCTAGATAATGTC
>NZ_LWGE01000988.1:0-298 GCF_001635315.1 Oleiphilus sp. HI0123 | reverse complement strand
GAACTCAAAACCCCGTATCGCAATGGCACAACCCATGTGATCTTCGAACCCATGGACTTCATGGCCAAGCTGGCTGCACTGGTACCCAAGCCGCGCGTCAACCTCACCCGATTCCACGGAGTCTTCGCACCGAACAGCAAACACCGTGTTCAGGTCACACCGGCTAAACGCGGAAAAAAGCCTGACAAACTAGAAGCAGCCGATACTGACTGGCTCGATAAGACCCCTGAAGAGCGGCACCATGCCATGACATGGATGCAGCGACTTAAGCGAGTCTTCAATATTGATATTGAGGTTT
>NZ_LWGE01000987.1:0-222 GCF_001635315.1 Oleiphilus sp. HI0123 | reverse complement strand
TGAATACCAATAAAAGCTATAACAAGCAGCTCCACCGGACTCCGCAAAATGTGTCGCGCTTTTTGCTGGAGCAAAAAGTCACGCCAATTTTGCTCCTCCGNTNAGCNGGGCGTTGGTATGACTCCCCACGTCAAGAGGCCCGCACAAAATCCTGCCGGAACCTCGGCCAGAGCCTTTCTTTTTAATTAACATTCTTCCCGTTAGGGAAGAATGTTAATTAAA
>NZ_LWGE01000986.1:0-450 GCF_001635315.1 Oleiphilus sp. HI0123 | reverse complement strand
CAATTTATTCCAAGAACTGTCTCTGCTCTAGAAACAGCAATTACATCAAATGGAGTTGCACTCCATTTAATTGATAGTTATCCAAACTAAATTTAACAAGTGCATCTTGCAAGGACTTGGGTAAACTGTCACCTTTTGTGCAAAAATACGCACAAAAGCCGCCACTTTACCCAAGCCGCAAATGCAGGCGTTGGTATGACTCCCCACGTCAAGAGGCCCGCACAAAATCCTGCCGGAACCTCGGCCAGAGCCTTTCTTTTTAATTAACATTCTTCCCGTTAGGGAAGCGTCAACGCATCAGATGAAGCAAGTAATTTCGACGGTGATCATGCTGGTATTCGTGGGTTGCTAACGCGACGCGTTAACCTATCCAACCTTACTTATTACGTCGTGGTGCCTGTCTTCAGTCTATGCTCGTGGATCAATGTACTGCTAGCTCATTGCCAACCT
>NZ_LWGE01000985.1:0-774 GCF_001635315.1 Oleiphilus sp. HI0123 | reverse complement strand
CCTGCACTGGACGCGCAAAAAGACGCGCGCCGNAGCTAANGGCGTTGGTATGACTCCCCACGTCAAGAGGCCCGCACAAAATCCTGCCGGAACCTCGGCCAGAGCCTTTCTTTTTAATTAACATTCTTCCCGTTAGGGAAGCGTCAACGCATCAGATGAAGCAAGTAATTTCGACGGTGATCATGCTGGTATTCGTGGGTTGCTAACGCGACGCGTTAACCTATCCAACCTTACTTATTACGTCGTGGTGCCTGTCTTCAGTCTATGCTCGTGGATCAATGTACTGCTAGCTCATTGCCAACCTAACGCCTTCGGTGATTGCACCACAGCCGCTGCTTGATCTTTTGCATTGACGCTAAACTTGTTCATGTATTATTCCTTATCTACTTAAGCGGGTACGCGTGAGATTCGTGTTTTTGGATCTATTCTGGGTAAGGTGACTTCCTTCGAGATTGACCAGATATAAGCTATCAGTTCTCGTGCGATCGCCGTTACCACGACACTTCGATGTTTACCTTTGTGTATTAGTCGTTGATATCGTCTACATAATCTCTGTTGTGCTTGCCAAGCTTGATCAATTACCTCTTTCGGCAATCCTTCCTGCCTGAGCTGTAATTCCTTCGATATCTTTGCGGGATAGCGATAGCTATGTGCAGCCTCAACTAACAATCTCCTCGCTCGCCCATTTCCACACTTGGTGATCGCGCCTAAGTGTCGTTTTCCTCCACTTGAATGTTCGGAGGGCGTCGTTCCGATATAACTCATCAGTTTTCT
>NZ_LWGE01000984.1:0-374 GCF_001635315.1 Oleiphilus sp. HI0123 | reverse complement strand
TCGCCTCTGTTAATTTTTAATAATTGAATAGGAGGCGGTAAGAGAATATGAGTGAAGCATTATTCAAAAGAGTTTAAAGAAGCCATTGTTAAGAAGTGGCTTGAAAGTGGGTTATCATTAAGAACGTTTTCAGCCCAGGAAAACATAAACCTATCCACCTTGTCTTCCTGGCGAGATAAATTTCAATTACCAGGTTCAAGTGTGACAAAAAGTAGTAGTCCAGATAACTGGTCTCCAGAAGCAAAGTTTTCAATTGTTCTGGAAACCGCCATGATGTCGGAGATAGAGCTAAGTGAGTATTGCCGAGAAAAAGGGCTGTACCCTGATCAGGTGAAGCAATGGAAACAATCTTGTATTAACAACAATATGACTGA
>NZ_LWGE01000983.1:0-1384 GCF_001635315.1 Oleiphilus sp. HI0123 | reverse complement strand
AAACTAGAATCTTCTCTTCGCATAAGCAAGCGGGCGCTAGTGTAAACCAGAGAGGCATGTTTGTATGCATTCGAAAGGCAAGTAACATTTTGATAATACAGGTATAAAGAATGAAGAAGTGGCAATGCGTAGTCTGCGGATTAATTTATGATGAGAGCGAAGGCTGGCCTGATGATGGCATCGAAGCGGGCACCTCATGGGAAGATGTACCCGAAGACTGGCTTTGCCCTGACTGTGGTGTAGGCAAAGAAGACTTTGAAATGGTAGAGATTTAACATGAATACTTCACCTATCGTTGTCATTGGTAGTGGCTTGGCCGGATATAATCTTGTTAAGGAGGTTCGCAAGCTGGACCAGGAAAGCGAGATTATTGTGATCACTCAGGATGACGCACACTCTTATTCCAAGCCTATGCTCTCGACAGCACTTGCCAAAGGCAAGCAGGCTGATGAGCTATCAATGGCCGACCCGGGAAAGTTCGCGGCACAGCACAATATTTCAATCAGAAATCATACGAGTGTTGACCGAATCGATACTTCTGCCAAAGCAATCCTGATAGGTGAAGAACGCTTAGACTACAGCAAGCTAGTGCTTGCTTGTGGTGCTCAGGTCAATAAGCTCAGTTTTCCCGGAAGTGAGCTTGAGAAAGTCGTTTCAATCAATGACCTAATGGACTACCGCCGTTTTCGTTCTTTGTTAGGCGAAAACTGCTCAGAAAGCCAGAACCATGTACTGATCATGGGTGCCGGCTTAATCGGCTGTGAATACGCGAATGACTTATTGGCAAGCGGTTATAAGGTAACTATCGTTGACCCTTCAAAATCAGCCTTAAACAGTTTGATTCCTGAAGAGGCCGGACAAGCGCTTATCGAAGGCCTTAGTGATGCAGGTTGTCAGTTTGAAATGCAAGCTCATGTAAGCGAAATCACTGAACAAGGAAATGGTTTGCTTGCTCGTTTAAGTAATGGCCAAGAACTTGAGTGTGCCTTGGTTATTTCTGCCGTCGGCCTGAAAGCCAATATACAAATTGCTCAAGACTCGGGGATTGAATGCCAGCAAGGGATTGTCACCAACGCCTTGCTACAAACTAGTGCAGAAGATGTCTACGCCTTAGGTGACTGCGCAGAGATCGAAGGGCAGGTCAGACTCTACGTGCTGCCACTAATGACCTGCGCACGCACCTTAGCGAAGACTCTGACCGGCACACCGAGCCAGGTAAGCTTCGGCATCATGCCGATAGCAACTAAAACACCCGCCTGCCCCGTCGTCGTTTGCCCACCTGCCAGTGCTTCAGGCCAATGGCGCTTCGAACAAGATGGCCTGAATATTTGTGGTCGTCATTATAACGAGCAAGACTGTTTGGATGGTTTTGTACTAACTGGGC
>NZ_LWGE01000982.1:0-324 GCF_001635315.1 Oleiphilus sp. HI0123 | reverse complement strand
AGAGCGTAAGGGCAATAGGCCCTATAGCATCTTACTGAGAGGTAATTTGCGCAGAAGGCCTGTAGCTCAGGTGGTTAGAGCGCACCCCTGATAAGGGTGAGGTCGGCAGTTCAAGTCTGCCCAGGCCTACCAGATTTCAGTTACTCATCGTTAAATGATTACTCGCATAGCAGGCTATGCTTCGCAGTCATTTGCCTAGATTAACTAAAATCTACGATTTTTTGAGTCTGACTTTAATGAACGTTAAAGCAGAGGATAAAATGCTCTGGGATTGGGGCTATAGCTCAGCTGGGAGAGCGCCTGCCTTGCACGCAGGAGGTCTGC
>NZ_LWGE01000981.1:0-1231 GCF_001635315.1 Oleiphilus sp. HI0123 | reverse complement strand
GTGCCATTGCGATACGGGGTTTTGAGTTCATACCGAACGTGTCCATTGGAGGTCAATGCCAGGCGCTTTTCTGAAACAGCGGGTCGGCTAACGTAGCGGCAGAGCCGTTCGAGTTTATCCCTCTGATGTCCTTCGGCCATCACACCGGCATGGAGTGAAAACCCTGCCACTTTAGCCGCTTGGCCATAGCCTGGCTTCTCACTTTCGCAATGAGGGAAGGTTTGCAGGGTGAACACCTTACTCCCTTGCTGGGGGCCGGTGGCGATGCGGTAAGTCACCGAGGAACCGTGCAGTTGCGTGAGTACATCTCCTCCTTCCTCGTCCAGCGTCAACCAGGTATTCTCGGCATCTCGCTCCAACAGACCGCGTTTTTCCAGGCAGCGAGCGACCCGGTGGCTGAGGGTGTTAACGAGCGCATTGAGTTCATGTTGAGTGGGTGCCTTGACCCGATGGAACCGCCGTTGGCCATAGGTATCTTCGGCGTATACGCCATCGAGAAATAGCATGTGGTAATGGACATTAAGGTTGAGCGCAGAACCAAAGCGTTGGATCAACGTCACTGCACCGGTTTGTGCGGTAGCCTTGGTAAAACCAGCCTGCCTAATTAAATGCGTAGAGACGGTGCGGTAGACAATGCCTAACACTTTACCCATCAGCTCTGGATGGCGAGCCAGCAGGAATCGTAACTGGAAGGGAAAGCTCAGCACCCACTGGCGTATGGGAACTTTGGGAAACACCTCATCCACCAAGAGCGCGGCACTCTCCGCCATCCGGCGGGCACCACAGCTGGGGCAGAACCCTCTGCGCTTGCAGCTAAATGCCACCAATCGTTCATGATGGCAATCCTCGCAGCGGACACGCAAAAAGCCATATTCCAGCCGACCACATTGGAGAAAATCTTCGAACTCTCTCTGAACGTAACGAGGCAAGCTTTGTCCCTGACCCTCCAACGAGGACTTAAAGACAGGATAATGTTCCTGAACCAATTGATAGAGGAGCGTCTTTTCGGGCTGATGGCGTTCATAGTATGGTGCTTGACTCGCCCAGACATTCCTTGCCGGTGACATGAGCATCCTCCTTGATACTGTTTATGCATACAGCATATAGAAGAAGCTTCACTTAGCGAATATTGGCCGTAATTTTGTAAAAACAGTCCAACTGTTATGTCCGCTTATCTCACTTTCCAGAAGTAACCGATCAGATCAATATTGGCCAAAAAATCCTTGTTTAT
>NZ_LWGE01000980.1:0-516 GCF_001635315.1 Oleiphilus sp. HI0123 | reverse complement strand
GAAGGAAGTATTAGGGTCGATGCGGTCATCCACGAACAGGTGCAGGATCTCAGCGGCTTTACTCACGTTGCGGGCTGCCTTTTGCCAGTCTTGATAAACCCGTTCCTGCGCCATCTGATGCGCTCGTTGCTTCACCTGTCGAGTGTGATGGATGAACCCTTCCGCAATGCGCTCCAAGCCCTGCTGGTACCGAGACTGCAGATAGCACAGCAGGTACAAGCATTGGTTAGCAGGCGACTGACGCTTAAGTTTAGCACCGTAATAATCAACCCGTTCGGCATAGTGATGCTGGTTTTTCTGGGACAGAGAAAGCGAGTCGAGTACAGTCGTCACATCCTCCATTAGCGGTTGAATATGGTTATACACCGCCAGCTCTTTCTGCAGCTCGGTACCGGTGAAGTTGCGAGCGCTCCCGCGCAGCTGCTTCAATGTAAAGTGGTCTTCATCGGAAACCAGTGTCTGCAGCATATTCTTTAAGCTTTGGCTGCAAGCGGCATTGATCTGATCATACAATCG
>NZ_LWGE01000979.1:0-328 GCF_001635315.1 Oleiphilus sp. HI0123 | reverse complement strand
GGTCCTTGTGGACCCTGTGGTCCAATTGGTCCTTGCTCACCAGTATCACCTTTAGGACCTTGTGGTCCCTCTGGTCCTTGTGGACCCTGTGGTCCAATTGGTCCTTGCTCACCAGTATCACCTTTAGGACCTTGTGGTCCAATTGGTCCTTGCTCACCAGTATCACCTTTAGGACCTTGGATAACTTCACCAGATGGTGCAACATATTCTGATTTCTTCAAATATGTTGTTTCAGCGTGTTCTTTTGTTTCCAAGTGATCAATTGTGGGAACGTCAGATTTACGAACGTATGATGACAACTCACTATTAAATACATATTTAGCATCCG
>NZ_LWGE01000978.1:0-571 GCF_001635315.1 Oleiphilus sp. HI0123 | reverse complement strand
AGCACAAGTTCTTAAAAGAAAAGGGCTTGGATCACGCAATAGATTACCGTACCCAGGATTGGAAGAAAGAACTTCTCGCCCTCACCAATAGCCGCGGTGTCGACTTGATCACAGACCCTATTGGCGGCGATAACCTGAAAAAAAGTTACAGTGCCTTAGCTAACACCGGCCGACTAGGCATGTTTGGTATTTCCTCTGTGTCCGACTCGGGAATCAAAGGCAAGTTGAATATGCTTAAGATGATTGTGCAAACACCTTTTTATCACCCTTTTGGTTTAATGGATCAGAACAAAGGCGTATATGGTGTCAATATGGGGCATTTATGGCATGAACATAAGAAGATTGATATCTGGATGAAAGAGATACTAAAAGGCTATGCTGAAGGCTGGATCAAGCCTCATGTCGATAGCACGTTTTCCTTCAAGGATGCAGCCAAAGCGCATGAGCATATCGAGCAACGCAAGAATATTGGTAAAGTAATTTTAGTCCCCTAACTCACAATGAAAGCAAGGCTCTTCCATTTATTGGCTTGCTGAGCCTTCGCATATTCTAGAAGGTATACTGAGCCAAC
>NZ_LWGE01000977.1:0-800 GCF_001635315.1 Oleiphilus sp. HI0123 | reverse complement strand
CGCCGCAGCAAACCTGTCCTGCTCATCTTCCCAGTGTGCAGCGTCCTGGTTCTCCATCGCTTGCTTTGTTTGCTGTATTTTGTCTTCACGAAGCGCAATACGCGTTGCCATCATGGTGTCGAATGAGTCCAGCTGGCTAGCCCATTGAGATAAAGATTCTTCTAACTTATACAGCTCATGCAGCTCACTTACCTGGCGCTGAAACGCATCCGTTGCCAGAAGGTGTGCAAAGCTATAGTCATTAGGCTGAACATTTAGCATGCCATAGGCATCATTCACTAACTTCGCATCACCTAAGGGGCGTGAAAGGTTCAAGGCGGCAATCAAACGCGACTCATCGACCTCTTGTGCTTGTCTGCCAAAACGCTCTTGTAAAGATTCATAATGCTCAACAGCCACTCGGTAGCTTTGGAGTGCAAGCTTTGTTTCACCCATTTGCTCGTACAGATAGGACAAAGCATAAGGCACTTGCTGTAACCAGGGCGTAAATTGTGGGCGCTCTTTCAACAACGTTAAAGCTTCGAGCGCCAAGCCGTGCTGACCAAGGTTAGTCGCAGCAACTGAATAAGCGAAAAGTGCCTGGTCAGATAACAGACTATCTTTTCTGATTTCGCGTAAGACACCTAAAGCGGATTGATTGTCTCCCTGCTGAAGGTATAGCTGCCCAAGGCTTAGCAAACACTGTTCTCGTAAGTTAATACGCTCCCCAGCACCAACATCATTCGACTGACTATAGAGTTCATCTATTTGATTAAGCAAACCAGCTGCCAAGCGCTTCAAATCTCGCAAAGCAACACTTC
>NZ_LWGE01000976.1:0-535 GCF_001635315.1 Oleiphilus sp. HI0123 | reverse complement strand
CCACGAATTATTTCAGAGGAAGCCGGCATGACAGATAAAGACAACAAACAAAATGAAGAGCGTAAAAAGAGTTATATTGCGACTGGCTCGGAATGGTCATTTGAACAGCTAGAACGCTTTGATGATGCCATTTCAGACATAGCAAAAGAATATAAGCTAGACACCTACCCTAACCAAATTGAAGTGATTAGCTCTGAGCAAATGCTCGATGCCTATTCCTCGGTCGGTATGCCTCTAGGCTATTATCACTGGTCTTACGGGAAACAGTTCCTACAAAACGAAAAAGGTTATAAGCGCGGCCAAATGGGGCTCGCCTATGAGATCGTTATTAACTCTAACCCATGTATCGCTTACTTGATGGAAGAGAATACCTTGATGATGCAGGCCTTAGTCATCGCGCATGCATCATATGGTCATAACTCTTTTTTCAAAGGCAACTACCTGTTCCGCACCTGGACCGATGCCAGCGCAATAATAGACTACCTTCTGTTCGCCAAAAACTATATTGCAAAGTGTGAAGGCCGTTATGGCGTCG
>NZ_LWGE01000975.1:0-666 GCF_001635315.1 Oleiphilus sp. HI0123 | reverse complement strand
GGTCCATGAAGGCTCCAGTCATTAATAATCTCACTACCTTCAAGGTCTAAGCGTACACCATCATCTGAATACAGCCGGAACTCATAACTACCTGTTTGTGTCGGTACCACATAGCCATTCCAACGAATACTGAAACGCTCATTATTTCCAGAGGTACTAGGGAAAATAGTCGGCGTTCCTGAGCCCCAACCAAAATCCACTTGGCTATCTTTACGCAGATATTCCGTACCGGTAAATAAACCTGAAGGCTGAGAAACCTTGGTTCCACTTCCGTTACGTTGATCAAAGTAATGACCAGTTAAACCAGAGAAATCAACGCTGTGATCAGTACCATCCACCGTCAAGGTATATGCCTGGCCCGCTACAATTCCTGTTACCTGCAATACAACCGTTGTGTCACTTTGCTGACTAACACTACTAATCGTCGCTGCATTTAAGGAGTAGTAGCTAGTATCTAAGGCATCACTATCAATGGTATTGTCGAATTCGACTACCAAGAGATTATCAACACCACAGGCACCATGGACACTATCAACATTCAATACACCACTCGCCCCTTCTCTCAAAGCAATTAAGTGACCAATGGCATCATCAAAAATTGTTGACGCCGTCGCGACTCGATCACCCGATGCACCTGCCGTAGGTCGAAGCTCATATGCGGCCATT
>NZ_LWGE01000974.1:0-391 GCF_001635315.1 Oleiphilus sp. HI0123 | reverse complement strand
GTTGAATAGCCGCCGATGGCGATGGTCGAAAAACTATGGCCTATGGCGTCAAACAGGGTCATTCCAGCGGCCCAGTAAGATAGCGCGCAAGCGACTGTTAGCCCGAGGTATATATACCAAAGAGCTTTGGCGGTTTCGGTGATTCGAGGCGTTAATTTACTGTCTTTTACCGGGCCGGGAGTCTCTGCTCGGTATAGCTGCATACCACCAATGCCTAGCATTGGAAGAATGGCGACAGCCAGTACGATCAAGCCCATGCCGCCAAGCCATTGCAATTGTTGTCGGTACCACAAGATAGATTTGGGCAGGTCATCTATCCCGGTAATGACGGTCGCGCCAGTGGTGGTTAGCCCCGATAGGGACTCAAAGTAAGCATCAACGAAGCGTAAAT
>NZ_LWGE01000973.1:0-5753 GCF_001635315.1 Oleiphilus sp. HI0123 | reverse complement strand
TGATTTCATCTAAACCTGATTGCTCTGCATCATTGCGCGTCAGCCAGTAAAAGTCTTCTTGAAAGAACTCAAAGGCTAACAGTCCGTCATGTGGATAGGGTAGCGCCAGAATTGCGGTATCAATCTCGCCTTTGCGGATCATGTCTACCAGGACATGAGACTGCTCTTCGATAATTGTCAGTTTGAAGTCAGGGTATTGTTGGCGAAGTGCAGGTAAGACTTTGGGAAGTAAGTAAGGCCCGACTGTTGGAATGACACCAACCGTCATCGGATGATTTAAAGGCGCTTTCTGGTTTTGCGATAGTTGATAAAGGCTGTCGACTTCCAGTTTGATACTTTGTGCCCGTTGCAGAAACATCTTTCCGGTGGGGGTAATCAGTACCTTCTTATTGTCTCGTTCGAATATTTGAATATCCAACTGCTTTTCTAATTCACTTAAGGCGGTGCTCAGTGCTGACTGAGATACTGAACAGGCTTCAGCAGCTTTCTTGAAGTGCAGCGTTTTCTCGACAGCCAAAGCATAGTGAATTTGCTTGAGTGAAATCATGGTCTTGCTCTCTTCTCACAATAATAGTGATGAGTTTAGATCAATGTTCAGTTTTTTTGAACATCACCTTTTATTTAATTCAATTTATTTAATTCTTGTTCGCGCTTAATCTTATTCCTGTCGAAACACACAACACAAACTTAATCGAGGAATACAACATGGCGAACATGATCAACAAATCAATCCCTGAATTTACTGCTCAAGCTTTTCACAACGGCGAGTTTAAAGAAGTGACAACTGAAGATGTAAAGGGTAAGTGGGCAATCTTCCTTTTCTACCCAGCAGACTTCACGTTTGTTTGCCCAACTGAGCTTGAAGACATGGCGAAGCACTACGAAGAGCTTCAGAAGCTAGGTGTAGAAGTTTACTCAGTTTCGACTGACACGCACTTTACTCACAAAGCATGGCACGACACGAGTGAGGCGATTGGTACGATCAACTACCCAATGATCGGTGATCCAACAGGTGTCATTACTCGCGGCTTTGATGTAATGATCGAAGAAGAAGGTTTGGCACTACGTGGTACTTTCCTAGCCAACCCTGAAGGCATCATCAAGGTTGCTGAGCTTCACGACCTAGGTATCGGTCGCTCTGCAAAAGACATGGTTCGTAAGGTCAAAGCGGCTCAATACGTAGACCAACATGACGGCGAAGTATGCCCAGCAGCGTGGGAACAAGGTGAAGAAACATTGACTCCAAGCCTGGATTTGGTTGGCAAGATCTAGTCTGCATTAAACGCTAAATAGCAGTATCTCAGGAGGTTCATATAAGAGCCTCCTGAATCTCCAAAGGTATTTAAAACGAGGATAAGAGAATGTTGACGAATGACATTTTGAACGCGCTTAAAGGCTATACCGCCAATATGCAGAATGATATCACCTTTGTTGTGCAAACAGGTGAGCATGACAAAAAAGCGGAGTTGATGGAATTTCTCAGCAGTTTCGCATCGGTTAGCGACAAGATTTCACTTGAAGAACGTGATATAAAATCAGTATTGCAAAGCCCGGTAAGTTTTTTGTTAGAACGTGATGGAGAAGATACGGGAATTCGGTTCTCCGGTATTCCTGGCGGTCACGAATTCAATTCGCTAGTGCTTGCGGTGCTTCACGCTTCGGGTACTGATATGAAGTTGGATGATTCAATAAAGTCGATCATAAGTGGTGTACAGGAAGCACTTAACTTCGAAGTCTTTGTAAGCTTGAGTTGTCACAATTGTCCTGAAGTGGTCCAGGCTTTGAATCAGTTTGCTTTGGTCAACGATAAGATTACCACTGAAACCATTGATGGCGGTGTCTATCCGGACTTGATCGAAGAGCGAAGTATTCAAGGTGTGCCTAGTGTTTACTTGAATGGTGAAGTATTCGCTAACGGTAAAATTGACCAGGCAGTCCTACTAGAGAAATTGATGGCTAAATACCCCGACATCACTCAGGCAGCAGAGCCTGCTGAAGCACTACCTGTTCAGGATGTTGTTGTGATTGGTGGTGGCCCGGCAGGTGCAGCATCAGCGGTGTATAGTGCTCGAAAAGGTTTGAAAGTAGCGATCATCGCAGATCGGATTGGTGGACAGGTGAAAGACACTATGGGGATCGAAAACCTGATCTCTGTGCCTAAAACAACCGGCCCGGAATTGTCTACGGCTTTGGAGCAGCATATTAAAGAATATGACGTGACCGTCAGAGAACACTTACGAGTCGCGAACATCGAGAAAGGCCAGGGGGGTGAAAACCATAAGATTGAACTCTCTTCGGGTGAAGTGATCGAAACCAAGACGGTGATTGTTGCGACCGGTGCAAAGTGGAGAGAGCTTGGCATTCCTGGCGAGAAGGAAAACATAGGTCAAGGTGTTGCTTACTGCCCGCACTGTGACGGACCGTTCTTTAAAGGTAAGGATGTTGCTGTTATTGGTGGCGGAAATTCAGGTGTTGAAGCGGCTTTGGATTTAGCTGGTATCGTAAAATCTGTCACAATCTACGAGTTTATGCCTGAATTAAAGGCTGACAAAGTCTTGGTTGAGCAAGCTAAAAAACGTGAGAATATTACTATTCTGCGTAATGTAGCGACCAAAGAAGTCTTGGCTGAAGGTGGCAAGGTTGTTGCCTTAGCATACGAAGATCGTGATAGTGGTGAAATTAAGCGCCAGGAATTATCAGGCATTTTCGTCCAAATAGGCTTGGTGCCCAATAGTGGCTTCCTGGAAGGCATTGTAGAAATGAACGCCTATGGCGAGGTAATTGTAGACGCCAAAGGTCAGACTGACGTACCAGGAATCTTTGCCTGCGGTGACGTGACGACCGTGCCTTATAAACAGATCGTGATCGCTATGGGGGAAGGTGCCAAAGCTTCTCTTGCAGCCTTTGACTACTTGCTAATGCAAGGCTAGCCTAAAAAAGCCAGTCCCAGGTATATTGAGCCAATTGGGGCTGGCTTTGTTTTACTAGCGGTAAATCTTCTCTAGACTTTACTTTCTGCTCTGTTATGTTTGTATCAGACCATGACATAGCCAAGCAGACCCTTAATGAAAATTATTGAGCCCAATCTCTGTAATTGTGAATCCTTAGTGGATTTGATCTATGCAGAAACCTCCAAGAATCTTGATGAGCGATTTGTTCGCGCGGTCGGCAAGTTATTAAATCCCGGTTATGTCCGTTTATGTCTTGGGGATTATAGACTCAGTACTGAGCTTGTCGTGCTCGCCACTTATCAGCCAGTCTCTGGTGCTAAATCCGAATCAAAGGTTTCACTTAATACCAAGGCTCTAGCAGAGCCGGAAACGGTATTTCCGATACATTTGAGTACCGGGCAAGAAATTAGCATGTTGCTGGATATAGAGCCGAAAGTCAGTTTGATCAATCAAGTCGTTCAGCTCATCGCGGTTTATGTTAATCAACATGGCCATTTAAATCGATCTAATAAAGACCAGCTTACAGCTTTAAAAAATCGCCGCTCCTTTGATCTCGAATACACGCAATTAACCGATAATGCTAAGTCGAATGATGAGAATGTTATTGCTGTATTGGATATAGATCATTTTAAGTCAGTGAATGATCGCTTTGGGCATGTTATTGGCGATGAAACCTTAATTGCTGTTGCCAACTTGATGAAAGATTTTTTTGAGCGTGATGATTATCTTTATCGCTTTGGTGGTGAAGAATTTATTATTTTGTTGCAGGGTATGGGGCGCTCAGAGGCTGCGGATTTACTAGAAGATTTGCGCAGAGAAATTGCTGATCATCACTTCCCCCAAGTAGATCATATTACGGTTAGTATTGGTTTTGTCCTTCTGGCTCATAACTGCGATAGCGTCTTACTATTCGAAAGAGCCGACGCGGCGCTTTATCATGCCAAAGCGAGTGGGCGTAACTGTATCAAGAACTATAAAAACTTAGTCGACAAAGGTGAAATAGAGGCTATCGATAATCGCTCTGGTGATATTGAGTTGTTCTAGCCATTCATTCAAGTCTACATAGCATCTAGATTAACTCACGTCAACTCCCATATCCGGGGTGCCGGCCGGTAAGCCAGGCTTGCGTGAGGTGGTTGATGTTCAATTTTTTAGCATAGGTTTGACAACCTGCCTTCAGGTAGGTAAGGTGTGTTTAATAATTGAACAAACTATTTTAGTGAAGTGGTTCCCTGATGAATACCAAGCAACGTATTGTCGAGTTTTCTGCTGATAAGCTTCGGGACCGTGGCTTTGATGGCTTCAGTTATTTAGATATATCCAGAGAACTGGGCATTACCAAGGCGAGTGTTCATCATCACTTCCCTAAGAAAGAAGATCTCGGTCTGGCCCTATGTGATTGGACGCATGACTGGCTTAGCCAAGGTCTTGCTTATTTCGACCAACGTGCAGCAAATCATTGGAATAAGCTGGAACGTTATTTAAGTGCCGCGATGAAGCACGCCTTATCTGAGCAGCGAGTATGCCCAATTAGTGCCTTCTATAATGACTTAAGCAAACTGCCAGACTCTATTAAGGTGCAGATAAAGAAGCTCGACGATATAGAGCTTGCTTGGGTCACGAAGGTCATTGATGAAGGTATAGAACAGGGTGAATTTGCTGAGCTTGAAGATACGCGAGCAATGGCTGCGCTATTTATTTTTAGCTGCAAAGGCGCGCTTTATTACGCTCGCCTACATGGCCAGGATTTGTTTCACCAAACAATGCAGCAATATGAGAATTTAATTCGCAAATAAAGGTTTGAGCACTTGTCCTTTGACAGCGTGTTGCAAGCCTTTTCTTTTGCTTAATAAGCCTACCTTCAGGTAGGTAGTTTGCAATAGTAATAGCTTTGAAAAGTTAAGATAGGAGATTTATATGAGTAATGTTAGCCCCTTATTTGAAACGCTGGACTTAGGTAAATTACAACTAAAAAATCGTATTGTGATGGCGCCGATGACTCGCACATTTTCACCGGGTAACGTCCCAAATGAACAAGTTGTCGCGTACTACGAGCGTCGTGCTGAAAATGATGTGGGCCTGATCATTACAGAGGGCACCCCAGTTGGTCATAAAGCTGCAAATGGTTATCCTAATGTCCCCTTCATGCATGGTGAGAAAGCATTAGCTGGCTGGAAAAAAGTAGTTGATGCGGTTCATGCGAAAGGTGGAAAGATCGCGCCTCAGCTGTGGCATGTAGGTTCAGTTCGTAAAGAGGGCGTAGAGCCTGATAAGTCTGTACCGGGCTATAGCCCTTCTGGTTTGTTTAAGCCAGGCAAAGAAAATGGCGTAGCGATGACGCAGGAAGATATTGCTGAGGTTATTGAAGCTTTCGCACAGGCTGCTGAAGATGCAAAAAGTATTGGCTTTGATGCTGTGGAAATACATGGCGCGCACGGCTACCTAGTTGACCAGTTCTTCTGGGAAGGAACAAACCAGCGTACTGATGAATATGGTGGTGATATGCTCAAGCGAACTCGCTTTGGGGTTGAGCTTATTCAGGCTGTCAGAGCTCGGGTCGGAGAGGACTTTCCGATTATTTTACGTTTCTCTCAGTGGAAGCAACAAGACTATGAGGCACGGTTGGCCAACTCTCCAGAGGAACTGAAACAATTCCTACAGCCTTTATCTGAAGCCGGAGTCGATATTTTCCACTGCTCAACACGCCGATTCTGGGAAAATGAGTTCGATAACTCTGACTTGAATCTTGCTGGTTGGACTAAGGAGTTGACAGGTAAGCCGGTAATCACCGTTGGTAGCGTT
>NZ_LWGE01000972.1:0-536 GCF_001635315.1 Oleiphilus sp. HI0123 | reverse complement strand
CCGATCGCGGTCGCTGAAATCCTCGGTTGAATATAAATCCGTAAACAGGAAGGATAAGCCGTCTTGATAGTCGCTTGATTGATAAAAATCGCGATGACTGAACTTTAAGCGCTCACTTTGCCAGTGAGCGAGTTTTGCCAAGTGGTGGTCGATATTGTCGAGCTTTGATTGCTGTTGGAAGTCGTGATAATTGAGCATTGCCTCTCTTAGCCTTTTGGCCGCAGGGCTAGAAGCATGGGTGTGAAGAAGCTTGTCACGGCTCATAGTGATCGCGGATCCCTGATACTCAATAGAACAGGTTTGGAATTCTATAGAAAGACAGGCGCTGAATCGAGTGGAATTTTTGAATGCCTGGTGTTGAGAGCTGTTTTGGCGCTGAAGGCTGTTTTGGG
Source organism: Oleiphilus sp. HI0123 (assembly GCF_001635315.1). Taxonomy (NCBI): domain Bacteria; kingdom Pseudomonadati; phylum Pseudomonadota; class Gammaproteobacteria; order Oceanospirillales; family Oleiphilaceae; genus Oleiphilus; species Oleiphilus sp. HI0123. The sequence continues at coordinate 144 of NZ_LWGE01000972.1, read as the reverse complement.
CGCTGAAGGCTCAACGCCGGAGTCACTATCTGCTAAGAAGTGCTACACGCCTGCAGATAATTGTAGCTTCTTTTGCTGGTCGGGGTTGAGTTTCATTGTTGGACGAGCGGGCTTGTTGCTAAGAACGGTGGGCATGTCGTCAAG
>NZ_LWGE01000971.1:0-757 GCF_001635315.1 Oleiphilus sp. HI0123 | reverse complement strand
CACCTGTGGCTTTGGCTCAAATTTCTTTGGCAATGGTGCTGAATTTATTCGCTCGGACGTTGCCAAACAGCTAGAGACCGGCTACCAAATCGGCCTCCAGAGCCCCTTAACTGAAAAGGTATCCAAGAAATTTTGCCAGTTAACTCAACTAGAGCGTGTTGCTTTCTGTAATACTGGTTCTGAAGCTGTACTTGGCGCCATACGATTAGCGCGCACAGTGACAGGCAAAGAACATATCGTCATGTTTGAAAACGACTATCATGGAATCAATGATGAGGTTATCGTCCATCGAGGTTCGAATGGCCTACCGTTACCAGCAGCAGCCGGTATTCCTGGAGAGGCCGTCGCCAACACAATGATTCTAGACTACGGTGACCCACAGTCTTTAAAGTATATCGAAGAAAACGCCGATGACATCGCTGCTGTTCTGATCGAACCTGTACAAAGCCGAAACCCAGAACTTCAGCCTAAAGAGTTCGTTCAAGAGTTAAGGAGCTTATGCGATCAAAATGAGATGGCCCTTATATTCGATGAAGTCATTACAGGTTTCCGCCTCGGACCACGAGGAGCTCAAGGCCATTTCGATATTCCAGCAGATATCGCAACCTACGGTAAGATTATCGGTGGAGGTATGCCAATTGGTGTTATTGGAGGCAAGTCCAAGTATATGGACGCCTTAGATGGTGGCCAATGGCGATATGGTGATGACTCATCGCCCGAAGTTGGCGTAACCTACTTTGCGGGAACCTTTGTACGC
>NZ_LWGE01000970.1:0-384 GCF_001635315.1 Oleiphilus sp. HI0123 | reverse complement strand
ATAATTTTGGCAGAAAGGACCTGGTCCATCTGTATTTTTTTTGAAATCTCATCAACATTGGAATGAGGATCATTAAACTGCTTGATCAGTTCTTGCACCACTTTCGGGATGTTGGGTAAATTTGGGCTTCCTTTAAATAGCGATTCTAAAGACATTCCTGTAACTCCTAAGCGTCAATTGCCTTTGTTTTATATTTGTTCTAATGAGTATAGAAAAAGCCCGCGATCGGTAAAGAATAGACTTGTGACTTTTTGTTTTTTATTGAGTTTTAGCGCATTGCTTGAGACAGCTCTTCTTTACCCACCAGGATTTTAAGTGTGGATGACTTAAATTCACGACGAAATAGAATAAAGACAATAAGGGTGCTGGCGACCATAAATACCC
>NZ_LWGE01000969.1:0-638 GCF_001635315.1 Oleiphilus sp. HI0123 | reverse complement strand
TCGAGTTGATCTGGGATGAGGCCAAGATCAACTATATCTGCGTTCAGGCTTTTGAGCATGCCGGTAAGTAGGTAGCGGTTGGAGTTAAATATTTGTGAAGAAGAGGGCTTATCGCCCGGTTCTACCAATTCGTCTCCAGTTGAAAAAATAGCGACTTTTAGTCTTCGAAACACTTTGACCTTAGCAATACCAATCGAAGCAATTAAGCCAACGCGGGCAGGGGAAAGGACTAGGCCCTTTTGTAAAATAACCTGGCCTTGTTGAACATCTTGACCTCGAGGGCGAATATTTTGCTTAGCGTTAGGCTGGGAGGAAAAGGTTACCTCCTTGTTGTGCTCATTGATTGTCGCCTGTTCTTGCATAATGACGCAGTTCGCTCCTGCTGGTATCGAGGCGCCGGTAAATATTCTCGCAGCAGTGCCACGTTCAAGTGTCTCGGGTTGGTGCCCGGCAGGAATGCGTTGTGAGATACAGAAGGCTTTACCCTCAGAGAAGTCATCAAGGTTTAGTGCGTAGCCGTCAACGGCACTGTTATCTGTGGGCGGTACATTAAGTGTAGAGACTAAGTCTTCAGCGAGCACTCTTTCGTGTGCATCAATAAGTGCAACTGATTCTGTCTCCGATATCGGGTTTGCCAA
>NZ_LWGE01000968.1:0-495 GCF_001635315.1 Oleiphilus sp. HI0123 | reverse complement strand
TTGAGCAGAACGGAGACACGATCGATATTCTGATTGGTAATTTATTAGCTAGCAGGCTGCCGAAATCACATCTATTATTATGTATTCGAACTTGTTTACCAAATTGCTCCGACTCTGAAATCCAGTCACAAATTTGTAAACACAATATTAGCTATTAACAACACAAAACATGATCTTAATAGCACAAAGACACAGGAACTTGTCACCATGAAAATGATTTCTCGTTTTATTACCATCAGCATTCTTGCCGCCGCAATCATCTTGCCTTTTTTCTTTAAGATGGACAATGGTAAGCCTACACTCGCCATGCCGACGTCTGCCGACCTGATTCCTGATAAAATACTACCCGACAGCCTTACCGGCAATGAAAGCTCGAGCTCGACAACCAGCTCAAGCAGCAGTAACAAAGTGTCCTTCTACAAATGGCAAGACGCAACAGGCATGTGGCACTATGGTGATAGACCCCCAGCAGGGGCTCAGAACGTATCAACCATG
>NZ_LWGE01000967.1:0-406 GCF_001635315.1 Oleiphilus sp. HI0123 | reverse complement strand
TTTCAAAGGCTTCTTTAAAACCTTTTCATATAAGAATAATAGTGCTTCTCGAGCTTGATTCAAGCGCGCGCGGGAAAGAGACATATTTTTTACCAAATAGCGTAAAAACTCTTTCACATTAGATTCACTTAAATAACGCGGGCTCCGCAAATCATAATAAGCTAAATACTGCGTAATCCAGTGCTGGTAAGTATGAATGGTTCTGGCACTCAAATGTTGGTGCTTTACCGCTTCAGCCAAGTCTACTGACAACCCCGGTTGACATTCGTCCAATGCAACTGCTGTACTCATATTGATTCCTTTTACTGCTTATAGAGACCTATATGCTTCTTCACTTTCCTTGTGTTGATCTCTTATAATTATTATCTTTTTTATCGTGGACACTGCTATTAACCAGCCTGAGACA
>NZ_LWGE01000966.1:0-706 GCF_001635315.1 Oleiphilus sp. HI0123 | reverse complement strand
GTATGTCTTACCACAGCCCGTTGGGCCCTCGATTAATACGTTGTGATGCTGATGAACCCATTGACTACTCAGTAGACCCGCGAACTGACTTTTTTTCAGACCACGTGGATGCTGGTAGTTAATGTCTTCAGGGTGAGCCTTTATCTTTAACTTGGCAGCCTTCAGTAAACGGGTAATTTTATTGNTGTGTCGGTGCGTACTTTCTCTATCGACTAATAGCGCCAGGCGTTCATCGAAGCTAAGCTCTTCATGTGTTGATGGTTGTGCTAGCTGTTGCTCTAGGCCATCAGCCATGCCGCTAAGTTTTAATGTTCTCAGTGCTTGCAAGGTTTGATTGGTAAACATGTTTTTTCCCTAGTTATTCATATGAGTATTTAGTGGTAGTAGTCTTCACCACGGATGTTTTCATGGTGGTCCAGGCATAACTCTTCCTGAATATGATGCTCCTGAGTTTCAACAACGATCTGATCAAGTCCTTGTTTAAGTATGGATTCAACACTGCTGCGTGTCGGTGAGTTGATCAGTAGTGCGCGTCCGCAAGCCTTGTTGAGTCTCTCTCGTCCATATTTCTTCGCATTACTAAGTAAGGCGAGTATGCGGCGATAACTCTGTTCTTGATGTCGCTTTTCTTGCAGTAGGTGATTCACCACTTCACGAGTTTCAGCGCCTATCTCGTTTGCCCAGCTCAGGAAGCGCTCTAGGCTCC
>NZ_LWGE01000965.1:0-499 GCF_001635315.1 Oleiphilus sp. HI0123 | reverse complement strand
GGCAGACTGGATAGACGTTCGAAGCCAGGGTATACAAGATCTGAAGGACGGCTTACTCCATCTGAATAAAGAAAAACGTGGCGCGGATAGTGATGACCCCTACGAGCAGAGTGTGCGCTGTGGAAGTTTTACCGCGCATGCTCAGCATCACTTCATTAGCGGCTCGCTATCGGCGAACAAGAATAGTCTACTCAACAAGTATTTTGGCGATAGCCTGGTGAGACATACAAGTGCTAACCCCATATCTGCACCAGAAGACAGTAAGCAGGCCCATTTCAATGGTATTCCACATGTACCTCTGGCTCACTCAGAAAAGGTTTACCAGCAAATAAACCAGTGGTTCCGTGAGCATCCAGATCATATTGACTTGAAGTTCTACGAGGTGAGGGAAGCGACTAAGAAGCAGCAAATGGTGCAGAGAGTCGCGCAAGGCTTGTCGAATCAAGAAATCATATCAGGTAGCTTGGATTTGTTAGCGCTTGCCTATGATCATACGGTA
>NZ_LWGE01000964.1:0-698 GCF_001635315.1 Oleiphilus sp. HI0123 | reverse complement strand
AGAGGCTGCAAGAATAATGGCGTCATACTCGCCTGCATCGAGCTTTGCCAGACGAGTATTAACATTGCCTCTTAAAGGGCGAATATCTAGGTCTGGGCGAGAGGCGGCCAGTTGGCTATGCCTGCGTAGGCTTGAGGTGCCAACAATTGCACCTTCTGGAAGTTGATCGATCGAGTCGTATTGATTACTAACGAAAGCATCGAAGGGGTTTTCCCGCTCACAAATAACGGCTAGCTCAAGACCTTCGGGGAACTCCATAGGGACATCTTTCATTGAGTGGACGGCGATATCTGAAATGCCTTCTAGCATTGATGCTTCAAGCTCTTTTACAAATAAGCCTTTGCCACCGATTTTAGCAAGGGGGACGTCTAGAATCTTATCCCCTTTGGTTGTCATGCCATTAATATTGACTTCCAAGCCTGGGTATAAAGCTTCAAGTTGAGACTTTATATAACGGCTTTGCCACAACGCTAAAGCACTTTCACGAGAAGCAATATTGAGGGTCTTGATTGGGCTTGATGTAGACATGTTCGAGTCGTTCACTATTGGCAAATGGAGTGGGTGCTATATATTGAATTGCGTCGCTATTTGTATTGGTGGTGAAACCAAATAAAGAATAGTGAGCTAGATACAGCCTGTTATGGCGACTTAGTATAACGGAACTGGAAATAAAGTCGAAAAGATACAAATCAAGTGAA
>NZ_LWGE01000963.1:0-829 GCF_001635315.1 Oleiphilus sp. HI0123 | reverse complement strand
TTTAGAAGATAAGCAATTAAAGCCCACAACAAGGGATATTCAACCCCCAGAATAAGCAACCAGATATAGATTAACCCACCCGTTCCCAGGCTCACTACAACCTTGATACTCATATAACGATTAACATTCTCTAAAAATAATTCAATATGCTCCATCAAGGTACTGTCTTCGCCGAAAGCCTTATGAAGTTTTGCCGGCAATGAAACACCTTCAAAAAGCATAAAAATCACTGTTAACACAATCAGAAAGGAGTTCGATAAAACGCCACCCAGGTTCCCCAGAGTGCTTACCGCCAACTTAAAAATCGTTGACGGGTCAAACAATTGCATTAACTTTTCCTTTGGAATATCCAAGCCCCAGGAATTTAAGCCACTGATTAGTTCGCCCATCAATGCTTGCAGGCGTATCTGGTACTGGGGTAGGTCATTTGAGAACGCAGTGAGTGAAGTGGTAATAATAGAGATAATCACCAACTGCACCAGGCTGATAAAAATAACCACCAGTATCAAGGACAGCCAGGCAGGCAAGCCTTTCCGTTGCATAAAGAGAAAGGGAGGCGCACAAATGATGGCAAAAAAACCGGAGAGTAGAAACGTCACCATCAATGACTCAGCAGCGCGTATACCTGCAACCACAATAACAAATGCCGCCAAAACAAACAGCGTACGTGCTGCCGATGAAAACCCAGAGATCTGAGCATTGCCAACTCCTTTAGCAGGATGTTCCCACGAGATCTAATTGTTAATTAGCAGGGCAAATCGCGATACCGTGATTGTGAATTTCGACCAAGCTACTATGCAGGCTCTTCACCGCCAAGTCATAGTCGTCT
>NZ_LWGE01000962.1:0-5098 GCF_001635315.1 Oleiphilus sp. HI0123 | reverse complement strand
TTACTGCGGAATCCTGGCTTTCGAAGATAACGGCTTTGCCTTCAAACACGAGAATAGAGTCATCAACGCCAGCTGTTTTTACCACGCAACCGTCTTCAGCGATATTGCCGTACAAGACTGCGAGTCCACCCTCTAAAGAAAATGCATTTTCTAATGAGCGGATACAACCGTTAGCGCGATCACCGTCCAGTGTCGGCCAGCGAGTCGATTGACTAAAAGCCGTTTGGGTTGGAATGCCAGCAGGGCCAGCTTTAAAGAACTCGGCAATTTCTGGATCATTATTTTGCATAATGTCCCATTTTGCTAGCGCTTCTTTCATTGTCTTACTGTGGACCGTTGGCAGGTCGGTATGCAGAATTCCGGCTCGATCTAGTTCGCCCAGAATAGCCATGATGCCGCCAGCTCTATGAACATCTTCAATATGATATTGAGGAGAGTTCGGTGCAACCTTACATAACTGAGGGACGCGTCTGCTTAGTTCGTTGATGTTCTTTAGGTCGAAATCTAATTCCGCTTCTTGAGCCGCTGCCAAAAGGTGAAGGATGGTATTGGTTGAGCCGCCCATGGCGATATCAAGCATCACAGCGTTTTCGAAGGCTTTATGGCTGGCAATTGAGCGTGGTAGAACTGATTCGTCATCTTGTTCGTAATAGCGGCGTGTAATGTCTACGATGCGGTCTGCAGCATCAAGGAATAGCTTTTCACGGTCTGCATGAGTTGCCAATGTTGTGCCGTTACCTGGTAAAGATAGACCAATAGCTTCAGTCAGACAATTCATTGAGTTAGCCGTGAACATGCCTGAGCAAGAGCCGCATGTTGGGCAGGCGCTGCGCTCATATTCTGCAACTGTTTCATCGTCAGCGCTATCGTCTGCAGCAATGACCATGGCATCGACCAGGTCGAGCTTGTGTTCCGAAAGCTTGGTTTTACCTGCTTCCATTGGGCCACCCGATACGAAGATAACCGGAATGTTCAGACGCAAAGCAGCCATTAACATTCCCGGTGTGATTTTATCGCAGTTGGAAATGCAAACCAGTGCATCGGCACAGTGAGCATTCACCATGTATTCAACCGAGTCGGCAATCAGCTCTCTGGAAGGTAGGCTATATAGCATGCCGTCATGACCCATGGCGATACCGTCATCGACCGCGATGGTATTAAATTCTTTTGCAACGCCGCCTGCTTTTTCTATCTGGCGTGCTACAAGTTGCCCCATGTCTTTAAGGTGGACGTGACCTGGAACGAACTGGGTGAAGGAGTTTGCAACAGCGATAATTGGCTTTTCAAAATCTTCTGTTGTCATCCCGGTGGCACGCCATAATGAGCGTGCTCCCGCCATATTTCTGCCATGAGTAGAGGTTTTTGAGCGATAGGTCGGCATCGTTTGTCTCTTAAATAATCGTTGTTAGAAAGAAAAATCTGAAGCAGGCAGCATAGCAAAAAAAATGCATGCTGGCACCAAATGGCGAATCTTCAATACGAAACTATAAGATTGGAAAAATCAGTCTATGCTTACTTAAAAGCCAACCGTGAATACCTGAATAAACTATGAAACTGCCGCTGTTACCGCTCAATGCTATTGTCTGTCCGCAAGGTCGTATTCCTTTGCAGATTTTTGAGCCGCACTATTTAGATATGATTGCTGATTCGATGAAGCAAGGCGAAGGCTTTGTGGCAGTGTTGATGTGCAGTGAAAATGCACCGACTGAACACGTGCGAGAAGGGCAGTTCTATGAACTTGGCACGCGTGTTCAAATTGTAGATTTTGGCAAGACGCCTAGTACCGGGGTGTTAAATCTGACGGTTGAAGGTCTGGAACAAGTCAAACTATCCTCACTTGAAGAACGTGAAAATGGCGTCTGGTATGCCGAGCTTGAGGCTATTGGTGAAGAGCAGCATATTGACTTGCCCGAGGAGTTTGATGAGCTGCGTGTGGTACTGCAGGCTCTGGTCAAACACCCCTTTGTTCGCGATTTGAATATGGATATTGATTATGAAGATGGGCGCCAAGTAGGCTGGCGCTTGACTGAGTTACTGCCGCTAGGCAATAAACAGAAACAGCATCTTTATGAAATGAGCGACCCGCTTCAGCGTCTGCAAGCAATCTCTCGTCAAATTTCTGATATGGTTACTTAGGCCGTATAAATCTTGAGTCTTGATCAGACGGCTCTGCGTTTAGGGGCGTAACTGGTAAGCCTGCAAGGCTTCTGGAAAGAAATAAAGCTGATAGCCAATTAAGATGCCGAGCCATAGACAAAGTGCTGTCATAACCGCTTTCTTTTCAACAGTGATATCTCGACGGTTCGCGGCGTCATAAGCTTGGTGAGTGCTATATAACACTCTACTAATTCCACAAATCGCTAAACCTAGCGCTATGCCCCCAACAATATCAGACAACCAGTGAACGCTGAGCATAACCCGGCTAAAAGCGATCAGAAACATCGGCACAAAGAATAGCAAGTAGCACTGCCAGCGTTGGGTCTTGGGTAGCTGTTGGGCAATAAATGCTGCAATCAGGCCGTAGAAAACGGTTGAGCCTGAACTATGGCCACTAGGGTAGGCATATGAAACAGGCGGTGAGAGTACTAGTTCAGGTCGGGCAATACTAAATACTGCTTTTAGTGTGTGTGTAATTGCCGCAGTACTTAAGCCGGAAATCACCAGTAAAGTGGAGGCTCGGAACTGCCTTAGATAAAGCATCAAAGCGATGAGTGTTATAAAGGAGGCATATAAAAACTTTTCATCGCCAAGCAGGGTTAGATGGATAAATATCCGAGAGCTGATATCGCTGACAAAGGTACTGATGTTGCGCAGCTCAGCGCCGAGTTGAAGTACGCTGGCATCTAGTTGGCTTAGCAAGCCTGTTCGTAAAACCAGAAAGCTCCAAATAATAAAGAATAAGCTTGATCCTATGAATAAACTCAGTGACGCAAGTGGAAACTCATAGTCCTTTGATGACGTGTTTTGGCTTTTGTTATTGCGCAATAGCGCCGCATAGATGCGAGATCCATGCTGAAGGTTAAGGCTGGCATAGCGAAAGCTGAGAGTGATAATGAGCAGCGCAGCAATTAGAGAGAACAAGGCCGGATAAAAGTTACTTGGCAGAACCAGATGGACGGCACTGCCAGTCAGGTAGCCAGGCAAGATATAAAACGGTGCCCAAATGGTTGCCGAGAGGGCATTGAAGACAGTGAATCTGGTTTGAGACATTCCAAGCATTCCTGCGACAATAGGAATGACTGGACGAATAGGGCCGATAAAGCGGCCGAGCATAACGCTTTTCCCACCGTGCTTATGGAAGAAACGCTCACCAGACTGAAGTGTTTTAGGGTAGCGGGAGAAGGGCCAAATGTTTCGCAAGCTATCTTTAAAATAATGACCAAGAAAAAAGCTGATGCCGTCTCCCAATATGGCACCGAGAAAGCCCGATAATAAAAGCCACTCAATAGGTAGATTAATGTGACCTGCCAAGGCTGACACAAGAAAGAGCAGCAATACGCCGGGTACGATTACTCCTGCAAGCGCCAGAGACTCAATAAATGCAATAAGTAAAACAGCCACGAAAACCCAGTTTGGGTTTAGTTCAAGCCATGCAATAAGGGGTTGGAAATCAGATTCTGTCATTGTGCCGGGTGTAAGTGCGAATAGTATTGAAAGATGTGCCGGGGTAAACAGACTTAGCCTCGTTGGGTCACTTTACACACTAATGACAAGCGAGACAAATTGTCAGAAGTCTTGAGCTTTCGCCAATAGAGGGGAGAAAGCTGTAAACAACGAACTTGTCTGTTTAGTGACTATGCAGGCAGACGCGGTTATGGCCGTTTTTTTGTGCTTCGATCAAACCAATCTGAGCGTTCTCAATTAATTTCTTTGCTTCGCCATCTCGATCGCCTGAGCAGTCATCAGGTATATAGGTTGTGCAGCCCAGGCTAACCGTAATTGCATCAACCACTGGCCAGTTGCATTCCTCTATGGTGCGTCGAATTCTTTCCGCAATAACTAAAACGCCCTCTGAAGGTGTGCAAGGTAAGAGGAGGTAAGAGGTCTGCTTTCCATCAAAGTAGTCGCTATCTCCTGCGCGAATCATTGCTTTAAGTGTCTCTGCAAATCGAGCAAGAAGGTCGTTTGTATTTGGGAGACCGTGCATGTCTTGAATTTGAGGGAAGTAATCGACTTCAAGGGAAACCAGAGAAAGGGGGTTGCCTGTTCGGTCAGCTCGGCACATTTCTTTTTTAAGGGTATCTCTCAAATGGCGGTAGTTATAAGCTTTAGTTAGTGGGTCATGTATCTCAAGTTCTACCAGTGTGCGACTGCGTTTCTGATGAAGCTGAGCATAAGTACTTGTTAGCCCCATAAATAATGCAAAGCTGGTTGCAAACTCTAGTGCTGAGATGATGCTGCTGGCAAATAGCAGTAGCAGTGAGTAACACACACCCATCACCACGTTGAATATGCTTGCTTGGCGATAGGGAAGGCATAGATAACAAAGAAGACCAATCGGAAATATCCAGTGCTTAAGCTCCTCAGGGTGTTCGCCTGCATTGGCGAAAATGCTGAGAACAGATATAACACCTACAGCGAGACAGGCTTGCTTGAGGTATTTGGCTTCGGGGGAGAACTTGGCGTATAGGCTTGTGCTTAAATAAACGATGCTTAGAAGTGTTGCAACGTAAACGAGCTCATAGAGACCGTAGCGATAATTTTGTATACCAAGCACAACCATAGCAATTGCGCCAAGCAGAAATAATGTGGCAGTAAGACGGGTTTGAAGCTGGATTTCAGAGAACATTATTGTGCTCCTTCTGCATTGGCTGGCGTTGCGTCTTGGGGCAGCTCATCGATGTCTCGATAGATGTGTGTTCTATTAATACTGGTAGCTTGTGTTTCTGATAAGGCATGGCTTGCCCGGCCTGTTATGGAGGTACTGTCATCGCCGATATTTAAGCAGGACACGCCAGCACTAACGGTAATACTTTCTCCATGAATCTCAATTTCTTTGCGGACTTTAAGTCGCAGGCTGTCTGCTATCTTGACTGCTTGAATCGAGCTGGTATGAGGTAAGACGATAAGAAACTCATGATGTTCCCAAAGGTAGTAA
>NZ_LWGE01000961.1:0-375 GCF_001635315.1 Oleiphilus sp. HI0123 | reverse complement strand
ATGCTCAGTTTTCAACTAACTTTACTGTGTCTATTGAAGCGGCTTCGGGTGTGACAACAGGTATTTCAGCGGCTGATCGTGCGCACACTATTCGTACAGCTGTAGGACGTAACACTAAGCCAAGTGAAATTGTTCAGCCTGGCCATGTGTTTCCAATTGTGGCGCAGCCTGGTGGTGTATTAAGCCGAGCAGGGCATACTGAAGCAGGTTGCGATCTGGCTCGTATGGCAGGTTTTGAGGCGGCTTCAGTTATAGTCGAAATTATGAATGAAGACGGTACTATGGCTCGTCGTCCTGATCTTGAAGTCTTCGCAAAAGAGCATGATTTGAAGATTGGCACAATCGCCGACATGATTCACTATCGGGCGTTGAATG
>NZ_LWGE01000960.1:0-356 GCF_001635315.1 Oleiphilus sp. HI0123 | reverse complement strand
TGTTCAATAAAAAACTTTTCCCGATCAAAGATATCAACCTCATGAGAGGTCACTTCACCGTGAATCAGTAATAACATGTCGCAAGCTTGCATTGCCTCAAAAACCGGGTAAAGCTCGTTCAAGGCTGAAACTGCAGCATCGGAATTGGTTGTTGCTCCTGCTGGGTAAAGCTTGGCTGCAATAATGCCCGCTTGCTTGGCGCGAGTAATGTCTTCGGGCTTTGTATCGTTTGTCAGATATAGGGTCATTAAGGGAGTGAAATCGACTCCTTCAGGTATAGCGTTTTCAATTCTGGCTTTATAAGCAAGTGCCATTTCTGTGTTAACAACAGGCGGGACAAGGTTAGGCATCACTAT
>NZ_LWGE01000959.1:0-326 GCF_001635315.1 Oleiphilus sp. HI0123 | reverse complement strand
TAATACCCAAGCCACGCAGACCTTCAGGCACATCACTGTACTTGAGCTTTTCTCGGATACCGGCCAATGCGACGATCGCAAGAGCCCAACCGACACCAGCACCCAAGCCATAGACCGTGCTCTCAGCAAGATTATAATCACGCTCAACCATAAATAGAGATGCACCCATGATCGCACAGTTTACTGTGATCAATGGTAGGAATACCCCAAGAGCGTTATACAGATCCGGGAAGTACTTATCCAAAACCATTTCTAGAATCTGTACCAAAGCAGCGATAACACCAATGTAAGTTAACAAACCCAAGAAACTCAGGTCTACATCAGGA
>NZ_LWGE01000958.1:0-469 GCF_001635315.1 Oleiphilus sp. HI0123 | reverse complement strand
GACCGCTTTTCACCATTCCGTAACGTGAGAGAAGCGGACATAAATATAGACTCAAATACAGAATATCCTGCGGACTGCTTGTAGTAATGTAGCCACTAAGTTACTTGTTTACAAAACCACTTTCGTACAAAAATTACTATCATCGCGTAAAACTCTATCCAACCAATTGGTTTAACATTTCCATTGGCTAAATAGGTGGTAGATCCAAGAAATCTAGACAATCCATACACTCTCATACAGCATTCGCATCGAAATTGCGGGCTAGACACCCTTCGAGCTAAAAGATTATACCTATCCAGTAAGTTCTATCTCCTTAATAAAACTGCCCTTCTGAGCAATACATTCACCCAGCAATGCAAAGCCACTAATATTGGACTGAGTCGTATAACGAGCAGCGTAACTGTTACCTTCGCCTTCCACGCGCCATTCCCCTTTAGATTCGTAGCTGGGACATATCACTAAGGGAGAA
>NZ_LWGE01000957.1:0-733 GCF_001635315.1 Oleiphilus sp. HI0123 | reverse complement strand
GCAAGGACTGCTCTAGTAAAGCAACGGCGAGCTCAGGCTCCCCTTGCATCAACATCCATCGCGCTTTAACTTGTCTCAGGTCTGGGCTCAATGGCTTACCCGCCCGGCCCAGCAGGCCCGACAGCTCGTTGAAGCGCTGGTCTTGCAGTAAGCGATTTGCCAAAACGCTGAGCGTTTTATCGACAGTCTTGTTCTCGGCAACAAAAGCCTGCATTAAAGCATAAGCTTCTGCTGGCTTACCTATTTCAAATAATGAAATAGCATCTGATGCCATTTTTAAATCAAGTGCAGAGGGAGACAAAACAACACCAAGCGGCTTGGCCTTGGTTTTCGCTTTTGTCTGCAAATTTGGCTCAGCATCAGCTCCCTTGCTAACAGTACTCTTATCAACTTTTGGCTGAGTCACAATATTATCGCTAGCCTTTTTGACTTCACGACTCTCTTTTGCCACAACAGATTTCGTTGCTTTGCTTTCTTCCACGACACTTGTTCGCGCTTTTTTCTCAACAATAGCCGAGGCAACCGGCTCCACTCTTTTCTTTTCTTTTAGCGCAGATTCTTGCAAAACCTGAGTCTGTTTCGTCGCTACAGCAGGTTCGAGTAATTTAGGCCCGGCTATCTGCTTTTCATTTACTGTCTGCTCTTCGACAGGCATTGTCGGCGCTTGCTGTGAAAGCCCTGCTTCCGATTGAACCGCCCGCTCACTATTATTGTCTCTATCTCCAGAGACAAC
>NZ_LWGE01000956.1:0-797 GCF_001635315.1 Oleiphilus sp. HI0123 | reverse complement strand
ACCCTTAAAACAGATTGAACAGGTTTAAATATGAGGTGTTAAGCGAAGGCCTAGATGGAATAGGCCTTCGCGATGAAATCTAGGTTATGCCTTGAGGCTTTGTAAGAACGCGGAAACCATGGAAAGAAAACCCCGCAATTGTCGCAATGCATGACCCTAAACGACGGCACTTCAATTTACTTAAGGTAAGTGCTAAGAGGCTAATCCGAAATACTCTGTCAACGAAGGAATGGGTTCAACATTCGACCAAAAAAGCCCGTCATTTTCAAAGGAGCATCCATCACAGCAAAGCATATACAGTCTTCTTCCATATGCGCTCTTGGCTGGTGAATAGTCTGGGTGTCGGCCAAAATGAAATCATCTTTATGATAATCACCTGCTTTATCGCAAAAACTACCACGCATCACCAAGGTAAATTCATTGCCCTCATGTGTATGCTCTGGGAGTTCTTTGCCTGCAGCGATTCGATAAAACTTAGCGGTGTAGCGTTCATCGGAAATAGGTAATACAAACTCTTTTATGCTGCTTGAAAAGCCTGACCACGATAACTGGTCGAAGTCTTTATCAACAAACCGCCTCAGTGGCGGTGGAATCTCGACCTGCTGATTCGCTGAGTTCAAAGGTTTGTCATTCGCGACAGGATCATCAAGCCGCGCGAGAATATTGTCTAGTACGTTCGCGCCAACCGGCTCAGGCTCCAGGCTAGATAATATATCACCGCCTAAGCTTTCGTAACGTCGTACTTTTGCGGCACACGAACCGCAAGTTTCGATATGACAAGCAACGATAATACCCAA
>NZ_LWGE01000955.1:0-669 GCF_001635315.1 Oleiphilus sp. HI0123 | reverse complement strand
AGCGCTTTTGAGCCTGAAAGGTTTGAACATTTAAGAGATGAGCCTCAGCTTCTAGCGCCTACGACGTAGGCTTTCTTTTTCCTTCGTACGCTGGTCAAGTCTGGCCATAATTTCTNCCATTTCTTTTGCTTCTGCAGCCGCTTTGGCAGCCTGTGCAGCTTCGCGTTCCATTTTCTCTTTGGCGATGGCTTCTTTAATTCGCTTTTCCTTGGCAGCTGAGCCAACACGTCCTTCTGGTAGTTTGTCTTTAGCTGGGCTGGTTTTAGCTTTGTTGGTCTTTAATCTGGTATTGCTAGTTTTGCTTGCAGTGGATGTTTTGGTTTTCGGCGCACTCGTTTTAGTGCTGCTACCTGCGCGGTTTTGCCGACGCTTCATCTCGATATTCATCATGACCGCTTTCATATCGTCAAAGTCTTTGGTTGAATCAGACTTTCGCAATTCGACGACTTCTGCTTTCTTTTCTTCTTTCTTGACTGTTTCTGCTTGGGCAGCAAGATAAGCTTTTACATCGATGCTGGTGACAGGGCCGTGTTCTTTTTTTGTGCTACGATTTTGGCTAATGCTGCTCTTGTCTTCAGGCGTATTGCTGGCGGCCTTAGCCGCGGGGCTTTGTTTATGGATTGATGTTACCTTACTCGTCGCCTTTGCTTCTTGTATTGCTTTGGGCTC
>NZ_LWGE01000954.1:0-806 GCF_001635315.1 Oleiphilus sp. HI0123 | reverse complement strand
AGGTCGTCCTCCATACTTTCGAAAAATTGGCTCAATTGCTTTAAACATCGGTTGGTAATCTTCTTCAAAATAACGATGCACTGCGATGGATATGGAGTCACGTTGATAAAAGGGGCTTAACCAGGCTTCTTCACCTTTAATGAAGCGACACTCAATAGGAAAGAATGCTTCACTAAAGTGTTTTTCAATGGTGTCTCTTACTTCACCTAAGGCTTTGATTCCTTCTTCTACGGGAAGATGATATTCCATTTCATTAAAGCGGACGTTTCTATCATTGGCGTAAATAGCGTAGGAATGGTCAATATTTGTATGTGTTTCAAGGGTCTTCATATAGGTGCCGATAATCAACTCGCGCAGTTGACTCGACCAGCCCAAGTAGTCTCTGGCGGCTTTAAGGTCCATAATGCCGCTGTTACCATCAATTTCCTCTGACGATGAGGGGGGCTCATTGGTGATATTTAAGGTGTCAGTGAGCGCCATGCCGGTGAAGGGGAAATAGAAGAATTCAAAGTTCCGGTTGTCCTTGGCAAGTTTATGGGCTTGCTCAGTGACGTCTTCAAAACTCATCCATTGTGCTTCGCGTATAAGGTTAAATGGCGCCTGGTTTTGCATCGTGATTGAGGTGATGANACCGAGGCTTCCCAGGCCAACCTGAGCTGCCCTAAATAGCTCGGGATTGTGCTCATTAGAACATTGAACAAGATCACCTTGTGGGCTAACCATTTCAAGGCCTATGACATAGCTCGATAGGCTTCCTAATGACATGCCTGTGCCATGCGTTGCGGTGCTGATGGCGCCAGCAAGGG
>NZ_LWGE01000953.1:0-346 GCF_001635315.1 Oleiphilus sp. HI0123 | reverse complement strand
ATTTAAGAAGATGCCGGAACAATATAGGAAGTCTTTGACTTGGGATAGAGGTATGGAGCTTGCGAAACATGCTGAGCTAACGAAATAAATTGGTTTGCCAGTTTACTTTTGTGACCCTCAGTGCCCATGGCAACGTGGTACAAATGAAAATACCAATAGCCTAATTAGGCAGTATTTTCCGAAGAAAACTGACTTATCGCCACATACACAAGAGCGGTTAAATGAGGTAGCTACCCAATTAAACGAACGACCTAGAAAGACATTGAAATTTAAGACTCCATCGCACATGATTGATAAGGGTGTTGCGATGATTGCTTGAATCTACAACTACTAAAGTTAAAACTAT
>NZ_LWGE01000952.1:0-691 GCF_001635315.1 Oleiphilus sp. HI0123 | reverse complement strand
CGTTAGCTTTTTCGATTTGTCTGGTAATTACCCACTGCTGTGCAATCGACAGAATATTGTTTACTAACCAGTAAAGAACTAGCCCTGAAGGGAACCATAAGAAGAAAACAGTCATTACAACAGGCATAATCTTCATGATCTTAGCTTGCATTGGATCAGGCGGAGATGGATTTAGCTGCATTTGGATAGCCATACTTGCACCCATCAGAATCGGCAGAATGAAGTAAGGATCCATTACCGATAGATCGTGAATCCAGAACATAAATGGAGCATGGCGTAATTGAACACTCTCCATCAAAACCCAGTATAAAGCGATAAATACAGGCATCTGAACAAGAATAGGCAGACAACCACCAAGAGGATTAATTTTCTCTTTCTTATAGAGCTCCATCATTCCTTGAGACATCTTCTGACGATCATCGCCATACTGTTCTTTTAAAGCTTGTAGCTTAGGTGCTACCCGACGCATATTCGCCATAGAACGATAACTTGCAGCCGACAACTTGAAGAACAAAGCCTTAACACAAACAGTCACCAGAATAATTGCAAAACCCCAGTTCAATACAATGCCATAGAAGAAATCAAGCAATAGGAATAGTGGCGTTGCTACCCAGAATAACCAACCAAAATCTACGGTTAAATCAAGGTTTGGTGCAATAGCTTCCAAACGCTCCATAATCTTTGGACCAAT
>NZ_LWGE01000951.1:0-7839 GCF_001635315.1 Oleiphilus sp. HI0123 | reverse complement strand
TAGAAAAAATCAAACATATCGCGACAGATTTTGTTCGTGAACAGTATGAGATTTTGAATGATGTGCTTCTGCCTGAGTTAAAAAAAGAGGGGATCAGTTTTCTAAGACGCCAGGAATGGAGTGAAGCTCAACATGAATGGTTAGCTAATTATTTCGATAACGAAGTACTACCGATTATTAACCCCATCGGTCTCGACCCTTCACACCCCTTTCCTCGCCTGGTAAATAAGAGTCTAAACTTTATCGTAGAGCTGGACGGAAAAGATGCTTTCGGTCGTGAAACCGGCCTGGCAATCGTTCCCGCCCCCCGCTCTTTACCCAGGCTTATTAAATTACCTGCGGAGATTTCCAAGGGTGATGAACTGGTATTCTTATCTTCAATTATTCACGCTCATGTTGACCAACTATTTCCCGGCATGTCAGTGCAAGGCTGTTACCAATTCCGTTTAACCCGAAATGCCGACTTTGAACTTGAACAAGAAGATATGGAGGATCTGGCCTCTGCATTAAAAGGGGAGCTGCTCTCGAGACGTTTTGGTGACGCTGTTAGATTAGAGCTTGCAGACAACTGCCCAGAGCATCTGATCTCTTTCTTGCTCAAAGAGTTTAAACTGAGTAAAGATGAACTGTATCAAGTGCGAGGCCCGGTTAACCTTTCTCGCCTAATGCAACTACCAGATTTAGTCGACAAACCTGAACTACTCTACCCGGCCTTCGCTCCAGGCCTGCCAAAGCCTTTAAAGAAAAGCAGCAATATTTTTTCAACTATAAAACAGAAAGATATTCTTCTGCACCACCCCTTCCAGAGCTTTACACCAGTTATCGATTTTCTTCGACACGCTGCCCTAGACCCCGATGTCGTTGCTATTAAACAAACACTTTACCGTAGCGGCGCTAATTCTGAAATTGTTGCCGCCTTGGTCGATGCAGCAAGACGCGGAAAAGAAGTCACTGCAGTAATAGAATTACGAGCCCGTTTTGACGAAGAAGAAAATATTGAACTAGCCAGCCGCCTGCAAGAAGCTGGCGCTGTCGTCGTTTATGGCGTAGTGGGCTATAAAACCCACGCCAAGATGATACTCGTAGCCCGACGCGAAGCCGAAGGTTTTAGGCACTATGTACATTTGGGTACGGGTAATTATCACGCAAAGAACGCCCGCCTCTATACAGACTATAGCTTTATGAGTGGTGATGAAGCTCTCGGGAAAGAGGTTCATAAAATATTCCAGCAGCTCACGGGTATGGGCAAAGCACTGAAGATCAAAAAACTATTCCATGCTCCTTTCACCTTACATGACTCTTTGGTTTCGATGATAGAAAGAGAAGCTAATAATGCCAAAGCAGGTAAAGCCTCAGGAATCACCATTAAAGTTAATGCAGTATCAGAACCCAAAATTATTCGGGCACTGTATCGAGCATCACAAGCAGGCGTGCCTATTAAGCTTATTGTCCGCGGCATATGCTGTTTACGTCCAGGGCTAGAGGGTATTTCCGAAACGATCGAAGTACGCTCTGTGATCGGGCGTTTCTTGGAGCACACTCGAGTTTATTGGTTCCACAATGATGGTAATGACCAGATTTATGGTGCCAGTGCCGACTGGATGACCCGTAACCTGTTAAAGCGTGTTGAAACCTGCTTCCCGATGGAAGATAAGAAGCTAGTAGAACGCGTGAAAGCCGAAATTGGCTTCTACCTAAGCGATAATTGCCAAAGCTGGATTATGGACACCGAGGGAAAATATCATTTGAACCAACCTGCCGAAGCCGAATCTCGAGTCTGCGCACAACAATATTTACTCGAGCACCTTGCCTCAACCTAAAGCCAAACCTGGCACTCTTCTTTTATCTGTTTTCAATACTTTAAAAGAAGAGTGCGATTCAGCCGACATTACCAAAGATTCAGTACATTTAGTTTAAATTCCGAATAGAATGGGCTAACTGGGTACCACAATAGATAATTTAAATAATAAATAGACGCTTCCCATGACTCCTTCTATACATATCAGATTACTGCTCCTGCTTATAACGTCAACCCTAACCTTCAGCACCTACGCATCGATCTCTATTACTGAGCCTCAACAGCCATCAGACTTATCATTTCAAACTGACGCTAAGAGTGAATACGATACCAAGCTAATTACACGTCTGAAAAAGTCTCAAGTTTTCGAACGCTTGCGAATATTTAGTGAACAAGACCTTATTTTAAAACAAAGCATCATTTATCACTTTCACCAAGCTGACCAGGCTACAACGAGCCAACCTTTAGCACTTGACACTGCAAGCTCGAACAACAAACAAACCAGCCAGGTTGATATAAAGATCGACATCCCCTTCTCCTTTCTATACCAACTAGATCAAGGCCTAATTGCCAAATACCCTCAACAAGAGGGTATACAAGAAGCGATATACAGCGCAGCCGTTGAAAAATATTTGTGGTTTGAACTAGGCAGAGCCTTGGTTAGTCAGTTTGATTTAGGCGTATCCGGGCAAGAAGTATTTGCACTGGATAACTTCTCGACCCTTATGCTTATCAACCTGAACCACCATGACAGCGACTTTATTCTGGAAGCAACGGAAGCATTTCTACTAATCAGGCAATCTATTCCTTATGGCGGCGAAGAAGACTACGAAGCTGAGGTTTCACTCGATGAGCAGCGCTACCGCAAAGCCGTTTGCTTAATACTCGGCAAAGACTATCTGGCTCGCGTGAACAGAACAGAGCAAGCCTATCATGAGCTATTAGAAGAGCTGGCATGGGATCAGAAAAAAATTGAACAGTGCCAAAAACTGTATCTGGAGAAGTTACAGACCTGGCTTGATGCCTTACAACCGCACCTCAGACAAGAGAATAGGCTCACCAGCTGGCTTGCTGCACACTAGTCTTAAAGGAAACAATTACAGTACTTTGAGCAGCGCCTCGCATTGCTGCTTTAAGGTTTGTAACTGCTCAGGAGGTAGGTCAAGCTTGCAAAGCATTTGCTCAGGTACCGCTTGCGCCTCAGCTTTTAGAGAGCGACCACTTTCAGTCAAAGTAAGAATTTTTACTCGCTCATCACGAAGACCAGGACTTCGACTCAATAAGCCTTTCGCTTCAAGACGCTTTAATAAAGGTGTTAAGGTTCCTGAGTCCAGATGAACCCGCTCCCCTAAATCACTGACGTTGATTTCGTCTTTTTCCCACAATACCATCATGACAATGTACTGAAGGTAGGTCAGGTCCAGTAATTTAAGGAATGGCCGATAGGCTCGAACCATCGCATTGGAAGCACTATATAAAGAAAAACAAACCTGTTTATCCAGGCGAAGAAGGTCTTCCGACATAAATAAAGCTTAGTACCAAACGATAAAGGTAGCCGCGGCACTTACACCACAGGTTTCAACGAATTCACTATGACGACAAACATGTTTACCAATCGCATAGCTCAAGCCAGCACCAACAATATACAGTTCCAAGTCCCTATCTTTTTGAAAGCTCTGACAGCCACCCATAAGCAGCGATACGGCAATCAGGACACATGCACTCAACTTTTTCATCAAACTCTCCCAGACCTCCTTTCGGCAATTAGAGGCTATCCTACAAATGACGCAAGTATAGAGCAAGCTTTCATCCCATGATACGTGAAGCAGTCAGCATCAAGCCCTAGATAATCATCGCTTTAGAGCGCAAACAAGCTGTATTAACTTAGAACTGACGCTGCATATTCCAGGTTCTCCGTTTCCGAAAAGTGGATGTTTGCTCACGATCTTTTTGTAAAATAATCACTTCCCCCCCCTCTCCCAGAATCGTTACAGGGGCATCATCACCCTCTATATGGTAAGCATTACCTTCAGTATCGCTATCACTAAGCACTCCATTTATTTCCAAGGAAGGGTCTTCATCATCTTTATCTTTTAAATACTTCGTGCCTGCTTTTTCTCCACCAGCTGCTTGCTCTAGTTGTTCAAGCGCATTTTTTCCCACGCCATCCTGTTGATCTTCTTTAGCCGAAGCCGCTGCACTATCTTTCATAGGAGAGTATGTATTCTTCGAAGCCTTATCGCTACTCTTCTCCAACTCATCCCTTGAGCGCATACTTGAAGGCTCAGTTGAATACTCTTGCTCCAAAGCTTCCACCGACTTCTGCGAAGTTTGCCTCTCTTTTTGCTTAGCCTGTGTTTTATCGGAAGGCTGCCCGAGCTTTTTTTGGGATGCCTTTTCAGCTTGTTTTTGCAAAGGTGATTCTGGCTCTATCTGCTTAGTAGCGGCCTGACTTTCTTTTTTGGCTTTCTTTTCCGCTGTCTCATTCTCTTTGCTCTGCTTCTCTTCAGGACTAAGCTTCTCAAGCTTTGACACATCTTCTTCAAGAGGAGATACTTCCGCCAATTGCCGGGTAGTACAGGCACTAGTAAGAAGCAGAAAAAGCAAACTAGCGAGAACAATACTATTTTTCATACCTGAGTCACTGATTTAGATAGCGAATTAACTCACTATTAGAAGATAGTGTGAACGAAGTAGCTTAAGCGTAAAACTTCGATAACATACACAAACAATCGAAAAAATAACAATAACGGAAACCCAAAGGCATGACAAACGGCCAAGCTCAAACCGTTACCAGTTCAATTGAGCCGGTTCAAGCACCCTCTTTAACGATAAACCCGGAACGCGAGAGCATTGGCAAAAAGCTAATATTCTTTGCCTGGGCGGTTGAGATATGCGCCGTGATTATCGGCTTTGCCATCTCCATTATGCAAGGCATCAGTTCGTTCACCGAGATAGAAAATAATCGCCCTCAGGGTTTGGGCTTTGGCGATTACACCAATGTGTTTATCGCCATGATGCCTTTTTTGATGGTCGCGATTGTCGAAATCACCAAAATTCCTTTTGTTGCGGCGACCTATAAAACCAGCAATACAAAGTGGAAGTTTATCTTCGGTACCTCCCTAATTTTTCTAGCCTTTATCACTTTTGAATCAGCCCTCAATGGTTTCGAAAGAAACTTTCATGCCCTGATTTTCTCAATCGATAAACATAAGAAAGAACTAGTGGCCGTCGAAGAGGAAATTGAACCACTCGAAATACGGCGCACTCGTCTGGCAAGCTTAAGCTCTTCGCAAATTGAAGCCGAATACAGCCAGCGTCATGCCATCATATCAGAAGAGCGTTCTCGCCAAGCAGAAGTAATTCAGGACCGCATTCAGGGCTTACGCGCTGCAACTCAAAATGAATATATCAAAGGCCTATCTGCGCAAATTGAAGATAGACGCGAGCAGCTCAAAGCTTTACGCGCTGACCGTCAGAAGGAACTGGATGCACTGATTGAGGCTTCACGACAAATGACGCTCAATGCCAGCAGTGAGCTAGACACTCAACGCCGAAGCCTTCAACAACAGCTTGCCAATGAACAAGCCTATCTAAAAGAGCTTCGAGTGAAGCGAGAGAAGAAAATCGCTGATGCAGGCTTCTTCTCTGAAAACTCAGTTAAGAAAGAACAGAATGCTCTCGTCGAAACGCAAGAGAAGAAGGTTGAAGACCTACGCCTTGCACTGAATAAACTCAGTGACTCAGACAAACAAAAGACACTCCGAGCCACTTATAACCAGGATATCGAGGCCGTCAAAGATCGCTATCAGGCACGAGAAGATACGCTAAACCAAAAAATTCAGGCGCTATCACTGAAGCTCAGCAAGAGTCTAGGAGCCCGCGAAAAAGATATCGAATCGGTCATTCAAACTCATATGAAGGAATTGGCACGTGTCGAAAAGAAATTCCAAGAACAGCAAGGCGAGAATGAGCAAATACGAGAAAAGGAATTCAAACAGCTTTCTGAAAATGATGCCATTATTAAAGAACTCGATCAGACTATCTTTGACAAGAGCAAACAGCGCGTTGAACTGCGTAATCTGGTCAACCTGAAAGTTGGCGACAACCAAGTCTACCGCATGGCTCAATGGTGGTATAACAAAGAGTCTGCAGCTGACCTGGGCAGAAAGGATGTGATGACCATTGCAACACTATGGTTTGGTAGCCTTGCTTTGCTTATTGCCGTGACTGGCATCTTATTGGCCTTTGCATCCTACGTTATTCGAGACCCATCAATTGCAGACTATAAAGCAGATCGAGACAGCATCCCTTCAATTACCAAGAAAGCTTTCAATAGCGCCCGCCGCCTTATCATCTACTGGAGACAAGTGCAGCGCCGCCCCGTGATAAAAGAAGTCGCCACCGAAGTCATCAAAGAAGTGCCTGTCGAGAAAGTGGTTAAGGTTGAAGTTCCTGTCGAGATCATCAAAAAGGAAATCGTACACGTACCTTTGTATACGGAGGATAAGTCGCTACTCAAACTTGCCGAGAATCACAGCTTTGATGAGCAAGACCTAAAGGAAAACAATACTAAAGGCCGTGATGAAACCAAGCCTAATAACGGGCATAGTGATGGCTAAGCAAGCAAGTGAACAAACAACAGGCGATAAAGAGTCTGAGCAATACGAGTCCGTCTCGCACAACTTCGATGCGATGAATCGTGCTATAGATACCCAAGTGGATAAACAACTGGAGCTCTCCTCTCTTTATCAGTTCCAGCAGAGCTCTCGTCGCACACTGATGGCCATGCACATCACCGTCAGCCTCTGCGTGCTTGCCCTAACAGCTGCGGCTATCTGGTGGTTGCTCTCAAGCTCAGGCAGCTTTTTCAGCAGCGATATCACCTATACCGAATCGATACTCAAGTCCGCCTCAGACCGAAAGACTAGTGATGCCCTAAAGATTATCTCTGAGGCTCAAGATTCAAATAACAATCCAGACAAAGCCTTTATTGATACCTCCTTTACCGTGTTTCACCGCACACTTATATCGACAGGTGAATATGTGGTAACAGGTAAGACTTACGAGCCAGATGACCTACAAACTCCCTCTGAACAATATTGCTACCTGGAACAGAGCCAAAGTAGCAATCAGCTGAGTGGGCAGGCACTCTCTTATATCGAAGATAAAGAACTTATACTCGAGACGGAAGATCAAGCCATGATTAGCCTGGCACACCGCTACTGCCAGTTTAGTCGCTAAGTGCTTGCTTGCGAAACAGTCTCTGTATATCGGCAATCACCAAATAATTTACCGGCACCAGCACTAGGGTAATTAAGGTAGCGAAAACAATACCAAAGCCTAAAGAGACCGCCATCGGAATCAGAAACTGAGCCTGGGTTGACTGTTCAAACAGCAATGGCATCAAACCAAAGAAGGTGGTCAAAGAGGTAAGAATAACTGGGCGGAATCGTGCAGCAGCTGCACCGCTAACTGTTAGCAATAAGTCCCTGCCTTCCTTGCGGCGCTTGTTAACAAAATCCACCAGAACCAAGCTATCGTTCACGACAATTCCCGTAAGCGCCAACATTCCCAGCAAGCTAATTAGCGTCAGGTCCATCCCCATAATCCAGTGCCCGGCAATGGCTCCGATTGCGCCAAAAGGAATCACCGCCATGACGACCACCGGCTGCAAGTAAGACTTAAATGGGATCGCCAATAAGCTATAAATTATAAACAGCACAAATAAGACGCCCCATTTCAAGCTCCCGAAAGACTGGCGCTGCTCTTTCGCTTCACCTTCCATACTGTAGCTCACACCCGGAAACTGCCCAAGCTGCCGGTCAATATAATCTCGTAGCTCCTGTTGCAACACCAACATATTGGTTGCTTGTTTGTCGACATCAGCCCGAACGCTAATAGTACGCTTCAGATTCAAACGACTAATAACAGCCGGCGTTGACTCTGCTCGTAAGCTCGCGACTTGAGAGAGCGGCACAGCACTTCCCTGGGCATTACGAATCAAGAATTCTTCCAGTGAACGAATAGACTGCCGATCA
>NZ_LWGE01000950.1:0-7330 GCF_001635315.1 Oleiphilus sp. HI0123 | reverse complement strand
AAAAGAAGTTATTGTACAATTTTCGGCGTTTCGACGTCCGCAAGCAGTTTCTATGCTGTTGTAACCGTTCACTTTAAATACTTCTTTTTTACCGTCATATTTTTTAATCACGGCTTTGGTAATCTTACTAAAATCTTGCTTAAAACCGTTTTTATTTAGGCCTAGTTGAATGAGCTTTTCGTCCTTGTATTGTGCACATACAATGCCTCGTGGAACCTTGTAGTGAATAGTTTGAATTTCTAGCGTTGGCGGCTCATAGTTCAAGAAATCCTGAAATTCATCAGAGCTAAATAAATTCCCAACAATAGCCTTGGCCTTTCGATATTGTACTGAGTCAATGCGTTCTTTAAACAAGCGTTTCACATGCGGTGCTGCATCCTCTTGAATCCAGCTGCTATACACTCCTGTATGTAACAAGAACTCCTCTCTCCCTTTTTGATTGCGTAGGTCTTCAAGGTCATGATCAAATCTGACACTATACTTAAAAAGGTCAGCATCGATTTTGTCTTTCCACGCTCTAGATTTTTCGTCGTGCGGGTAATAACTGAAATAATGATTAACGATATCTTCTAAGGTGCAGAGCTGTTCTTGACCTGGGGATAACACTTCATACTTAACATCACTCTTACTGGACCCGAACTCAAATTCAAAAGGGAGTTGGGCCGCAACAGAATCTAGACTTACAAACACTAATACGGCAGAAAATAACGCTAGCTTCATTTAGATGCTCCTTTTAAACTCTATTAGCAATTTAGTAATTGCAATCGACACGTATAAAAACAAAAGCAATACTTTGGTCTGATACATTATTTTTCCGGCTTTCCGTTTAAGTTGTTTCTCTAACATGTACTCATTTTTATTAACTCAGCTCATCAAAAATAGAAGAGCCGATAATGGCTGATAAAAAAAGCGTCACTCCTATAACTACGAAATTTCCAATCATACTATTCACCGAAAAAATGGTACTAAACAGTAAATAGAGCATTAAAAATGGCATGCCCCCCAACAACACAGTTAGAATTATCCTATAAGATATATTTGATGAGGCATCAGCTTTTATAACCAAAGCTGACATGATAAAGCGCGAGCAAACACCAAGCAAAATCGAAGATACAAGAACGATTGTAAAATTAATGTCGGTATTATTCTTAAGAACGCTTAGTGCTCCCAAACCTATAAACAAAAAGGGTGACTCCCTAAGCAAAGTCCAGATAATACCGACAACATCAATATCTATATTCTCATTGGTATTTTTCACAGACTTGCTTTTAAATGCACCTTCACGATCAAGTCGGCGCATTAGCTTCTTATTTACAGGAAACATTGCAAAAATCCTTTTCCGTTTTCCGTATTTTATTTGTCGTTCTCGCTTAGAAATTTAAACCTGGCTCAAGATCCCGTTTAGGATTGTTCCGCTTACAGCAATTTTTCTCGCCACATTGTGGACATTCGCACTGCTTGATACAGCCACCTATTTCAACCATTCCGCTAGGGCCAACGCAATCATTTAACGTGCTAGCTATCTTGGCTCCACAGTTCCCGCAAACAATAGCTTTTATGCCCTTATCGAATTTCGCCTCGAAGAACTTTTTGCTGCTCATATCTAAGTTTTTCCGTTTTTCCGTTTTTCCGTGCATTAGCATTTTCTATGATACTAACGGATTCCATTGGGATTCTCTATAGCAATAAGAGTGGAGAGTATATTGGCAGAAGCGCTCGTGATCTTGCAGCAAGAAAGTCCGCATTGCTGTCACTCGAAGATTAGTTTTTTAGTATAAAACAGCCAACTATCAGCACCTGATAGGGACTGTTGTTTCAACACATCTTTCCTTCTAGCTTTTAATACTGGCTTAAACGAAATTTTCTAATCCGAATCGAAAACCCATGATTGATGATTGAGTTAATTGCGTATTTAATTACACTCCTTCTTTAATCAAATATAGTCAAAACTAATCATTAGGATCACAGATGGTTCGAACTAAGAAAGTCGGTAATAAGCTTGCTGTCAAAGGAATAGACACTGGCAGAGCACTATTTGGGGTTGTTGCAATACCGGTTTTCTTTGTCTTGTATTTACTCACATTTATTTTAATGGAGCGAAATCAACAAGTCGGCGAATATATAGAACTTTCCTTGATAGTTGTTCTGCTACTTATGGTTGTAGCTTTTATTCTATCACTTCATAGCTACAGAAAATCAGCCGGACTAATATTCCTTTTCAATAAGAGTAATGGAATTGTTGAAGCTTTTAGACATAAAGGATTAGTCTCTAAGTATTCACTAGGAAGAAATGTGAAATTAAAGCTCCAACGCGCACAGGGTATAGTCTGGACGATTGGTGGAGGGAGTGAAAGGCTACTTACTTACCACGCTGTATTAAATGGTAGCAAGGGTGAGGTATGGATTGGCGCTTCTGCTTTCACGCAAAGAGGATTGCTAAAAAAAGTTAAAGTCATTAGTGACTATTACAACGCTCAACATGAAGTATCGGAAGACATACTGAATACTTATGAAGCTAGTGTAAAATACAAGCAACTTCGAAATACATAATGGTTCTAAGCCACCTTATTATAGCAATCTAGCCAAACTAGGAATAACCTCCAACGGCAGAAATTGGCACACAAACGACACAATAATGTGCTGAGAGATGCCAGCGTAATGTTCACAGATGGTCTACTTTAGTTAGAAACCTTCAGAAGCGATATATTCCATATCTACGGGGTCAGTATCTAATAGCTTTTCGGTAGTCTCTAGGCTTTTATTGCCAAGTAAATGATGTATGTGGGCTGTATCCAAACCTTTGCGTTTAAGCACAACGGCGAATGTTCTTCTCCCAGAAAGTATCGATGGCTCTTGCACACCGGCCTTGGATAGTAATTGCTTCAAATGTCTGTTTAATGCATCACATGTATAGCTAACGCTGCCCCTATTAGTATCCCTCTTAGCAATACTAAAGCCTCGCCATCCTGGTTCACCACGTCCTTTGTTTGTACAAAATAAGGGCGAATCTGGATCTAGGGAAAGGAAATAATCAGGATGATTACCCAATAATATCTTTTCTTTTATTCGGTGATCTAAGTACGCAGCTAAATATTTCCTAACCTTGGCATTCTTTAAAAACACATGACGCTCATCACCATTGAAAGAAACATTCCCTCGTATAACGAACTCTCGACAAAGCTTTCCAGAACGATGCAAAACATCTTGGATCTGAACACGATTTATTTCTAGAGTTGTCATTGGCGTACCCAAGAAAAGAGCAAGCAGGCACAAATCGCGCTCTGGTTGAACGCTTGTTTCTTTGGTGACTTTAAAGATCCAATCCTTCTCAGATTGATTGATAAAGGCAGGCAATCCCATGTAGTTATACTCTCTCTATACCCCTCTATACAGACATAGCGTAATTTACTAGCTATTTGATTAAAAAGGAATCATTTAAACCTGAGCCAGCGAAACACCCAGACTCTTCAAGCTTCCACGGAAAATAAGACTGTTAACCAGATTCAAAAAGCACTTGCGATAGAAGACAAGATAAGCTCATAGTAACCTGAAATAATTGGTACGGAATGCCGACATAGAAAAGGTCATAATTAGTGTGAATTAAAACCACTAAGCTTTTCTAGTGATGAGCTATTTATTTGGCTATTTTGCGGACATCGTGAACTCAGCAGAACATCACTTTATATGTTCACCATAAAAACTAAACTCTCTCAGAATACTAGTTCTGCGAATCCCAGTTACGCTTTCACAATCAAAACTCAGAGAAGCTCGTTTATAATCACATCGGGGTTACTTACGAAGCGGTCTAGTTCCAAAAACTCTTCTTCGTTTGCACTAATATTTTTGGATTTTGACAAAAAAGCAGCTTCTACCGCAACTCTCGGAGTGAGCTTTGTTTTTCCATTTTTCATGCGGCTAAGTTGGCTTTGCGTAAGGTTAAGTAGCACGCATAACTCTCTTGTATTTTTTGCGCCTTTTGCGCGAGCGATAAAATCCAATACATTCTTGGCGTGCTCTTCGTCCTGGTGAATAATTAATTCAATAGCTATATACAGCTCGCGATTTGAAGATAGAGAACTGGAAAGCTGAGAAATCAGTTTTCCCCATTTTTCTGCATCAGCCTTGTATAAGATTTCAACAAGCTTGATCCTATCTTCTTGATCTAGTGATTGCTCTGCAGCAGTCTCATATTTCGAGTTGAGATGTTCATAAAACGGAGCTACCACTTTCAAGGAACATTCGTCTGTGATTAATCGTAAAATAGTATCGGCTGAAACTTCACACTCTGGCTCTCGGACAAAAGGAACATCATCAATTCCGCGCAAAAATTGACTGTTACTAGCATCACGAACTTTTTTCGCTAGGTTATCAGGTAACAATGCCTCTACCCCCCTACGTGCTGCAGCAAACCCAAGCTTATCTAGAATAACTAATCTTGCTCGCCAAGGGAGACTCCCCTCTTTTCGCTCAACTTTAGTAATAGTTGCAAGGGGGATGCTCAGCCGCTCAGAAAGAGCGTTAGTTGACTCAACATCAAACTCTTTTTTTAGCCTTTTTATAAGATCGTAATCAGACACAGAATTATTACCTAGATTTAACACATCAAACCATTGCTATTATGCTTGCATAATGATCAGATATTATACAACGCAACTAAAACAACAACTTTTATTGACCACTGAGCTATGACAACTTCAAAAAAACAAAAAGACCCAGAAATACTTGCCATAAATTCTAAGCTAAAGGTATCAGGACAAACAGTTGTTGTTCAAGTCTCACAAATTAGTGGAATTAAGACAAGAATTAAACCTTCGTCTCAAATATATCTTCCGCGCCATAGCTCACTGCACAAGATTTTATTACGTCCTTATAAAGCTGATAAGTCACAATATAGATTGGTAAACCACTTATCGCCCTGTATTCAGACACACCTTGCCCAATTGAAACCTGATGTAGTAATAGAAGCATTCGCTCTTTACTCACAGAATGAAGTTCAAGATAGACTTGATGACTTCGTGTTTGGCGAACTCGCCAGCATATTACCTAAACCACTGAACACAAAAGTGACTAGAGACGTCATAGAAAAAATGGTTCATTCAAAAGAGTTACTAGATGTAGTTGTTACTGGTTTCGAACTTGAAGCTCGCTCACCCAATGCATTTCCGACTAAGGTCATTGCCAAGCTATTAAACACAGCTCCAGGGACTATCGCGACTATTGTCGATGAAATAGAGCTAGCGCCAAAATGGAATGACTACGCGAAATTAAACAATTATTTTGACTACCGCACGATGATTAGGACACTAAAAAAAGACAAACAGAAGAGTAAAGAGAAGAACTACGAAAAAGGGTTCATTAAACGGCTTAGGAAGCTCGAGCGCAATTCTGAAAGATTCGTCTCTTTTGCTGAGGGTTTTCATAATACTGCATTAACAATCACTCAGAATTTAAAAGCATAATGGACTTTCTGTCGCAGCGTTATGTCGACTCTACGGAATTCGTTTTCAATAATGTTGAAATTCCGGAGCACTTGCATCTCGCAACGAAAATACTTTTTCAACACTGTTTGCCGCCGCCGTCCTTGCGATATATTAAAAAGCTCTTTTCAATACTGGCTGAGTGGCAGATTGACGCTAACTGGTGCGTTAGCAGTGAGCGAAAAAAGATCCATAAATTGATTAATACGATCCCCGAAAATGCAGATACAAACAAGAAGATATCTAAGGTTGGAACAAACTACCCTGTTTATTTCGGAATTACACAAGTTCACCGGCTGAGAGAGAAATCCTGGGCTTCGAACGATATCAACCTATGCATTGACCTTTTCGTTAAGAAAATATTTGCCAACACAGAAGTTGCTGAAAAACTCGTAAGCCTTGATAGCTATCATGACGATGTTTATACCGTTAGAGATGACATAATTATGAACATGGCTTCGCGCAATAACCTGCAAGTTCTCTCGAATACCGATAAGAATGAAGATTTTAAATTTGAACGGACGTTTACCCTTGATCATAACGTCCGTTTAGTGGGCGGCCTAGCTATGTCATTCATTCCCGAGACTCACTCAACATTTTGGGATAACCCACCAGAAATAGTAATCAAATCGCGTCCGCCCCGTAAAAAGATTACACACGAAATTGATGATGAAACAAAAGATATCGAGGAAATTGATACAAACCCATTCGGATTTCTTGATACAAGGTCGCAGGCATTATTCAAACGCAATGTTATAAAAGATTTTTCTAAGGAGAATATCAGAACTTTTTCGGATAGAAACCAGCTATCACGGCAAGTCATTATTACGTACTTAGCGTACCTAGCAGATAAAAACAAAATCACTTTTTTTACAGTCGCTTTATTAAGAGCGGCATTAGGCATTGAACAAATGAGGTTGTTTGATCCTCAAAAAAATAAAGACCATAAAGACTGGGTAATTAAATTTCATGACAACAATACGATTTCATATCTCGTAAGTAATGGTGCAACCGATTTCGCTAGAGAAAAAGGGAAAGGTGCGACTAAAGCAGCTCATGTAACTGTAAGGTTGCCCGCTACCTTGTATGAGCTCCTAAAAACAGTTTTTAATAACCAAGATAGCAAAATTGACCAAAGCGGCGTACAAAAAACATTTAAGCTTAAGCAAGCCGGCTCAGTGCCAACACTCAATCGCATAACTAGATCTGCCCACATTATATATCGATTAAAACATCTTGATGAAAACGCTTGTTTTGTACTCAGCGGCAACATTCCGGTCTATCGGCGAGCGTCAAATAGTTACATCGCTACCGAAAATACCCATCTAGCTACCAACTTTCTTAAAATACTTAACGATATAATACAGGACGTTAGCGAAGTAACCGATAACGTATTAGTTGCTAAAATCAAACACGACACAACAGTCCTATTAGCTCATAAAGGTCTAGAATTTCAGAGATACTTAGTTGGATCTCAATTGGCGGCACAGGCCCCATTCGACTTTTACGCAGGATGTATAAATCATCTCAGCACGCTAAACCTGAGCTCAATCGACTCTCGCGCTAATCAAGTTGAGAAAGCACTTCAAATACTGTCTCAGCATGAGACGTACTTCTATTTTTTACTACAATTTTCGAATGCCGGTCGTGCCGTAGGGCCTAACACGATCTTAAAGGAAGCTGATGGATACACACTATATCGAGAAAAATCTTCTAGGCACTATAGCGAACATAAATTTCTCAACACTTTAAAACTAGTCACGCAGCAACTCGACCAATTGATTCAAATGCGTCAGAACGTTTACTTATTTGTACAGACATTAGGGTATCTAATTCCAGCCTTCGTCGAAACG
>NZ_LWGE01000949.1:0-14683 GCF_001635315.1 Oleiphilus sp. HI0123 | reverse complement strand
TCAGACCAATCGTTATGGCAGCGCTTTAAAGAAGCGGCCGACAAGGCTTACGAACCTTGCCATGCTTTTTTTGACGAACAGAATCAACTTAAAAAGAACAACTCCGCAAAGCGCGAACAAATCATCACAGAGTTAAGCAACTTCATTGATAACAATGACTGGGAAAACGCTGACTGGAAAGGCGCTGAAAAAATTAACAGACAAGCTCGCCTTGAATGGAAAGAAGCCTACCCGGTTGATTTCAAAACCAATAAGCCAATGCAACAACAGTTCAATGCCCTCTTAAAAGCCTTTGATAAGAAACTTGATACAGAAAGAGACAAGAACCTCTCCTTGAAGCAAGAAATCATTGATCAGGCGCAGACGCTTATAGAGCTTGAAAACCTTGAACAAGCCATACAAAGTGCAAAGGACTTACAACAAGCCTGGCAAAAGGTTGGCATCACGCCTTATAAGAAAGAAAGAGAGCTTTGGCAAGCATTTCGCGCAATTTGCGACCAGATATTTGCCCGCCGCGACCAAGTTCGCAATGAAAAGAAAGAAGAGGCGAATAAGGCTTCAAACGCAGCGAACGAGCTTCTATCTCGTATCGAATCTGAACTCGATTCCCTAAGCGATACCAACCTTAGCGAACTCAAAGCCAGATTAAGCGAGTACCGTAAAGAATATAAGTCCCTACCTTCAGTACAAGGCAAAGCTCTGGAAAAAATTCAAAATCGTTTTGAAGCTTTACTCAAAAAACTTAAGCAACTTATCGCTGGCCAAGAAAACAGGCAGCACCTATTAGCTTGGCAAGAAGTACAGCGTAAGGCTAAGCTCTGTAGAGAGGTCTATCACAATAATACTCAGGCCGATGCGAACCTTGATGATGAGTTTGCCTCGCAACTTGAGCTTCCTAAAGCTCAGGAAGATACTCTTAAAACTTTATGGATCTCTGTCAAAGCTGGTTCGGTAAGTCCCGAGCGTTGCGTGACACTTCAAGAGGCACGTTCTTTGTGTATAGCTTGTGAGATCGCTGCAGGTATCGAGTCACCGGAAAGTGACAAAGAGCTGCGCATGCAGCTACAAGTTAGCAGGCTTTCAGAAGGAATGTCTTCATCAGGTGAAAACCTAAGCCGAGAGCAACAACTTAGCGCAAGCTTACAAAAGTGGTATGACTCGGTTGGCCCGACACTAGAAGAGTTCAGCCAACTTGAGCCTCGAATTGACAATACAATTCAACACCTTTTTGCTCAATAAGACTAACTAAGCGAGACGGGTGCTCATCTATCAGAGCGCCCGGTTTGCTTCACTTCTGTCTGGACAGCATATTAATAATTGCGCCCGCCAGTATCGCTCCAGCACCCAGCCACACCCAGATGTCTGGTACTTCACTAAAAACAAGCCAGCCTAGCAATGCTGAAAAAACTACCTGCAGATAAGAAAACGCTGTCGCCCTTCCTGCAGGTTCCGTTTGCATTGACTTGGTTAAGCCAATTTGCCCGACCTGTGTAAAGATCCCGACCAAAAGTAAAAGTGAACAAGCTTCCATTGTCGGCAAGACAAAATCGTCCCCCAATAACACGAGAGAAAATGGCAAAGCGACCATAGGGAAGTAGAATACAATCACGGAAGGGTCTTCCGTCTGACTGAGCTTGCGGACAATAACATAGGCCACACCACTCCCAAAAGCACCTAACACCGCAGCCATCAAGGCAAAACTGGCAATGTCCGTCCCTATTCCGCCAAACAACCAAGCAGGTCTTGCGACAAGCAATAAGCCAATAAAACTAAAACCGATACTGATAACAAGAGACCACTGCAATCGCTCCTTAAGAAAGAAAGTCGCTAGAATGGCAGTAAAAATCGGATGTAAATACTGTAGAACCGTGGCTTCAGCCAAAGGCATATGTGTCACAGAATAATATACACACACTAACGCCAACGTTCCCACTGCGCCGCGCAGCATTAACAAGGGGCGATTATTGCCCAGAAGGGAAATGCGCTTACGTTTTACATCGACATAGCTCAGGAGCACGGAAACCAAAGCTCGCGCAGCAACGATTTCCAAAACAGGTATACCCAACAAGCTGACTTTTTTAACGCAAGCAGCCATCAGAGCAAAGCCCAGCGCACTAAGAATCATGTAGCGCATGCCGATAGGCATGGCAAAGAAAAGCTGTTTCATTTTCTAGAACAGCGAATATAGAATAAACGCTCGATAAGCACGGCAACCTCACATGTTTAAAACACAGAGGATGCTACACAAAGTTAGTTCAGTGCTCAATGAATAGATGAGCTAAACGTCAGCTTTGCGCTCGTAAACTTTCACTCGAATCTGCTCGCGTGAGTCAAATTGACTGGCACGTAATGTATCAACTTGAGCCTGACGCTCTTCAGCACTCAAGCCTTCTATCAATAGGATTTCTTGTCGTTGATCCAGAAAACTATCAATACGCGCTTGCCATTGAGCACGTTCCTGATCCAAAGTATCGAAACGTTCAGCTGCTTCAACACCAAACATTTCAACCCTGACCGCTCTAACTTCTTCATACCCACCGCCCTCTTCTTTTATTTGGGCAACACGGGAATTTAATTCGTCAGTGATACGAGCTTCTCTACGAGACTCTATAATATCAGCAGGTGCTTGAGCATCGACTTGCGCTAAACGCTGTTCCTTTTCTTCAGCGCTCAAGCCTTTTTCTGCGTCAATACTTAGCCTAGCCAGAGTGTATTGATCATAAGCCTCTTCTGAAGCATAAAACGCCTCATATACCTCAGCGTCCAGGTATTGTGCACGCATCTCCGATAGAGCATTTAGTTGCTCACTTAATAAAGCGACATAACGACCTTTATCGGCCATTAACTCTCCGTTCTCCATCATGCCTTTAATTGACTCTGAGCGGCTGAGTTCATAGTCATATAAGGCCTGTTTTAAAGAGATATACTGAGCCAAGATCTGCTTCGACTGAGTCAGTGCAGGCTCCTGCAAATAGTAACTCAAGTATTCATCAATTCTAGCCAGCACGACATCCAACTCTTCTTCTTCAATAGTTGACAGGAAATAATCAAACACTCTTTTGATATCGCTAGAGATACGTAAGTTACCCTGCTCATCTACTTGCAAGCTTTGCTGCATCTGGGTCCCTTGAAGCGAATCAGGCAATGCACCTAGTCGACTCTCATATGCAAGCGTACTGATAAGCTGAGCACCTTCCGCCAAATTACTAGCCAAGGGCTTAGCCTCAAGCTGAGATATTTTATTGTCTTGATGTAAGCTGAGGTGATTAGCATGAATCGGCGCAGCCTCATCAAATACAAAAGTACTTAAAATCATCGCCAATGCTGCTACGCCAGCACCACCCAACAGAAAGTTTCTTTTAATTAGTTTGGTTTGATGAGTCATTGACAAGCGATACCTTATGCTCTTGGAAAGTTAGAAGTTCTGCTAGCTGCTGAAAACAGCTCCCCTAAAAGCATAGAGGAGCTGTAAAAGGCTTATAGTCCAGCAGACTTCAAGCGTGATGCCTGATTCTTATATAAAGTTAGAGGATCAGTCTCAAACAGATGGTGAATACCAAAGACATGATTCACTGCATCCATATGGTTCATGTTATAGCGCGTACCGATAACATCTCCCCAATGCTGGTCACAACGTTCAACCAAGCCATCGTTCGCACCACTGATCGTTGCACCCGTAAACATCAAGAACGCATCTGAAATATCTAAAGCA
Organism: Oleiphilus sp. HI0123; assembly: GCF_001635315.1. NCBI lineage: Bacteria > Pseudomonadati > Pseudomonadota > Gammaproteobacteria > Oceanospirillales > Oleiphilaceae > Oleiphilus > Oleiphilus sp. HI0123. The sequence continues at coordinate 10,971 of NZ_LWGE01000949.1, read as the reverse complement.
TTGGTAAATGTCGCATCACCACCCCATGAGTAGTAACGAATACCATTTACTTTAGATGCACCTTCACCACAACGTGAGCTAGGCTTTCCATCCGGGAATAAAGCGTTAAACTGGTTAGCGCCTGGCGATGTCATGAACGTTACTGAGGCCAACGCATCCTGCGCATACTCAGGGTTGCCTGACAAGGCATCAATTACGTTACCAAGCAGATTAAGAGATCCTTCGACCAATGCTTCAAGGCCACCACCAACAGGAACGATACCGCGAGCAACATCAGCGAAGTCAGAACCAAAGTTCACCGCATTGATAGTCGTTACCGAAGCAACCAAGTCAGGTCTTACGCCCGCTGCATAGCGTACAGTTGGCCCACCCAAGCTGTGGCCCATCAAGTTGAATTTCTGCGCACCCGTCGCCGCACGAAGATCTTCCAATGCTGCAATAAGGTCTTCTCCACGCTGGTATGCATCATCCCATGCAGTCACATTCGGCGCATAAACCTTGGCACCACGTTCTTTAAGAGCACTTTTAACACCATAAAAGTAATCGATACCTAAAATATCGCTAAAGCCCGAAACACCATGAACTAGAACGATAGGGTATTTTGTTTCGTAGGCGTCGCAATCCTGCCACCACCAACAAATTGCACTTGCTTGAGCACTAAAGACCATCAGTGCCGTGAGTAAAAGCCAGCTTTTAGCTTGGCCAAATTTATTATTTTTAGCTTTCATATTGTTTTGCCTATTATTTGTTTTTATTAATCAGGGTCGCTTTATTCAATAGCGCTTAAGACTAGCTTGACAAAAAACCAATCAAAAAAGGTTCTACAAGATCACAAACGAACATTTTTTAACCAATTATTTTCTAAACCAAAGCTTCTAGCACTATAAATAATGCGCATTCAGTTTTTCTAGACCAGAACCACTAAACCAGAACTACTAATTCTTACCGCATATAAAGAATTATCTAAATCCAATAGTATGTATTGAGCTTGTTATATTTATTTCTCATGTTTTGTAGCAAAGTTTATTGAAAAACTATTTTTGCTACAGAAAACGTTTCTACAAACCAATCCTCTCACAGCTCAAAACCAGAGCTCAAGAAGCGCAACCGCTAACTTAGACCCCGTTATTATTTTCAACAATTCCCCCCATTTGGGTGATTGCTCTCAAATCACCAAACAATTATAAATAAGCACCCAAGCTAAAAATTTTCTGTAAATTGATCCCTGAACCTTAGTTCTTTAGAATTGCTCCCTGCGCTTAAACGACCTAAGCAATCTGACCACTAATCGATATACTTCCCTGCTTGGAGCTTCTATGACAACCCTCACGCTGTTTATCAGCGACAATTGGCTAAACCTACTAGCCATTATCTGGTTTTTAGTTTGCTTTAATGGCTATATGAAATACGCCAGTGCTCGAAGCTACCGAAGCACCGAAGACTCTCCGAGCCTTGCATCCGAACTTCACCAGTATCGGTTTCAGTGGATGCTCCGGGTCCTGACTAGAGAAATGAGAATCGCTGACAATGCTGCAATTGCGAACCTTGAAAAAGGTGTTTCTTTTTTTGCATCAACGACCATGCTTATTCTCGCTGGCTTAATAACCATCTTAGGCTCAACTGAAAAAGCAATACACCTCATAGAAGGGCTCCCCTTCGCAGTCCCCACCGATCGCTCGGAATGGGAGATCAAAGTCATTACGTTAATTTTTGTTTTTGTCTATGCCTTCTTCAAGTTTACCTGGAGCTTACGCCAATATGGTTTTGTAACCATTATGGTTGGCGGGGCGCCAACCCCTAGTGAAGACTGCAGTAATGAAGAGAGGGAGGCGCTTGCTTCACGCATGGCTTCCATGGCCTCCATGGCCGCTAACAACTTTAATAGTGGCTTACGCACTTACTATTTCTCTATCGCCATGCTGACCTGGTTTATCAACCCATGGGTATTTATGGTCGCCAGCACCCTTATTGTCTTTATTCTATTTCGTCGTGAATTTAAGTCATCCACACTTAAAATCCTGGTGGGTAAAGAAGAGCTGTCTCAAGCAATGCGCTAAAACTCAATAAAAAACAAAAAGTCACAAGTCTATTCTTTACCGATCGCGGGCTTTTTCTATACTCATTAGAACAAATATAAAACAAAGGCAATTGACGCTTAGGAGTTACAGGAATGTCTTTAGAATCGCTATTTAAAGGAAGCCCAAATTTACCCAACATCCCGAAAGTGGTGCAAGAACTGATCAAGCAGTTTAATGATCCTCATTCCAATGTTGATGAGATTTCAAAAAAAATACAGATGGACCAGGTCCTTTCTGCCAAAATTATGCGTCTAGCCAATTCCGCGCGCTATGGTGCAGGACGTAAGATCGCCTCAATCGACTCTGCAGTTGTGATGCTCGGCATCGATACCCTGAAAACCTTAGTCGTTGCCTCTGGTATTACTGGTGCTTTCCAAGACATCCCGGGCTTTGATAAAAAACAGTTCTGGCGTGATAGTTTCATGATTGCCAGCATCAGCAAGCTAATTGCTAAACACACTGACTCAGACCCTGAAACAGCCTTCACAATCGGCATGATGCGTAACATCGGCGAGCTACTAATTCATATTTATCATGAAGAGTCTGCCGTTAAAATTGACAAGCTAGTTGAATCAGGCGCTAATCGAATTGACTTACAAGACAACCAGTTTGGCTATGACTTCACGCAAGCAGGCTCGGAACTTGCCAAACGCTGGAACTTCCCAACAGAAATTGTAAATGGAATACGTCAACAGGCTGCCCCTAACGACTTTGAAGAGTATTCCGCTTATTCAAGCATCGTTTACTTGGCCGACTACTTAAATGAAGCGTTTAAAGCCGAGCAAGAAAAGCAAGAAATTTTATCTCAGTTCCCGGTGGACATTGCTAAGCCAATTGATATCAATCTGGTATCTTTCTTCGAAGAGTTAGTTGAGCTTGCAGAAGCGGAAGATGATATTGAAGAGTTATTGAAAGACTAAGTCAGATAATCTCTCAAAAAGCGCTCATTTGAGCGCTTTTTCTTTGCCTAATAGAAAACCGAAAAGATCATTTTTTTGAATCGGCTACCATTAAAAACCATAACCTAAAGAAACATAAGAGGTTTCATCCATATGTAAGGCTATCAACTGGACCACCCAAAAACGCAAACCTAGCTCTAGACCTAAGCCTTCAATCTCGTTCTCATGCTGTCGTAGATTATCCTTGTCCAATATTAAATAAGACAAGCCCATATCAACTCCCATCAAAGAGAAGCCACTGGTGTAACTGAGGTTAATCTTTTCACCAAAATGCCCAAAACCACCTCGTAAAGTGATTCCTTCGTGCGCTGCACCCTGACGTTTAAAAAATGACATTCCCATATAATGGGTACGGCCAATCAAGTTATCATCAACAACATAGGTATAACGAGGCGTCCACCCCTCCAGGTCAGAGATATTTTTCCAGGAGAAGTCCTCCACACTTAAGTCGTCGAGCCCTAAGTGTTCCAACTTGAATTCAGCAAAAGCCAGTACCGGCGTAAGAACAAGAATCAGAGTAAGCAGTAGTTTTTTCATAAGATCTATTAGTGCATCCTTGACGCTAGCAAAGCCAGGGCGACTTAAATGCAAACGCTTTAAGCCAGCAACCCGAAACAACAAAGACTGAAAGACTACTATATAGTGAAGCCCTAAACCAAGAAGCAGCCACTCTAATTTTGAAGCAGTCGAAGTTTTAATAAGCATTGAGAGGGAAAACGGTAAGATTCAGGCAAAAAAAATCCCGGACAATGTCCGGGATAAATAAGTACACATGAAATCTAAACCTAAATTGAAGAAAGACGGGCCTGAATCGTCTCACCTAAATTCGATATAGTAATCATAGCCAATAAGTTATGAGCGGTCTGTTGGTAAACAATTGCAAAATGTAACGAATTGTTAACGTCTTCTATATTAATTTACTTGGTTTTATGGCAGAGAATAACGATAATGGTCGTTTCTTCTATTTGTGATAGACCTTCCATTATGGAAATAGAGCAGCTATTTACTCTAATAAAAAGCTTGACCAGCCAATCGAACATTAGAGAACTTGTCACAGCACTCGATGACATTCTTATCAATAATTTCGAACGCGTCGATTTGTCAGTTTATGAGCTACAAGCTACACGGCGCTCCAATCATAAAACGACCACTCTTATCGGCATAGAGTGTAGCGGGAAGTCCAACGACATCTATTTAAATAACGACATGGACATGCTGTCGGCTTATATTTCTAAAGAAGAGGTATACAAGGTTGAAAGCAGAACGCGTTTTAAAATCGTCATTCCGGTAGTGTTATATGACAAAAGCGTGTCTCACCTGGTTGTTTTGCGCCACCGCTACGAGAACCAGGATATTAAAAACACTCTCGTAGGCTTTCTGCAAATCGCTGTCGATATCTTTCGCAACTTGCACGAAAAAGGCCATGACCCGCTTACACGCATCTTAAATCGTCAAGCTTTTGACCAAGTCTCTTCCGACCTTGCCTTTTCACAACACAATGTACTGCATGCAAAGGATACCAGCTTTAAAGCGATTGCCATTCTAGATATCGATAAATTCAAATCTATCAATGATCGCTTCGGCCATGCAATTGGTGACGAGACGCTAGTTCTATTTTCACAGACAGTCAGGTCCGTCCTCCGACAGCAAGACCTGTTTTTCCGCTACGGTGGTGAAGAGTTCGTGGTATTGGTAAAAGACGTTCAGAAAGAGCAAGCTTTGGTTGTTCTCGAACGCTGCAGAGCAGCGATAGAGGCTCGCCGCTTCCCTCAGGTTGGCCAGGTTACCGTTAGCATCGGCTTTGCCGACCTAAGCAAAAACGACCACCCTGTAGAAACACTCTCCAAAGCAGATAAAGCGCTCTACTACGCAAAACAAAATGGTCGTAACCAGGTTAACTCGTATGAAGTGCTATTAGAAAAAGGCTTACTTGAAGCCGTTGAACCCGTAGAGAGCTCTATCGACTTCTGGGATTAATCTCTGACGATCTAGACTCTGCCCCCAAAACAAACCATAACAACTAGAACAACTGTAACACTTATGCTTCAACCCTACTCTCTGATCAACTCTCACGGGAAGCCTCATTTAGGACGCTTCAAACACGCCGTCAATGAAATTAATATCAATGACGCAGATTATCGAACACCAATGAACAAACGCGCCAATAAGTGGCAGCGCCATTTCAATTTTAAACGCTTTCAATATTTCGGCGGCATAAGTGGTGACCTGATATTTGGCTGCGCATTAGCTGACTTACGCTATTTGGGCGCAGCTTTTGTCTATATCTATCGAACTTCAGATAAAAAAATGCTTACTTGGCAATTCAAAAAACCTTTTGCACTCGGGCTAGATATGACGAACCGTCCCGATAATGGCATATCAAGCTTCAAGTCAGGCAAGCATAGTATCAAAATGCGCTACCAACTTAACTCACAGGGCGAGCGGCGCAAAATACTCGAGATTGGTTTTGGCTCGGAGCTCAACATTCAGGCCGAAACCATAGAGAAACCAAGCTTTGAGGAAATGGCTCTTTGTACACCGACCGCAGTCAATGGCTGGGTCTATGCTCAAAAAACGGCAGCACTTCCTGCTAGCGGTGAAGTTCACTGTGCTCTCGGCAAGTTCAAGCTAAATGAAATTGCTTGTTATGGGCATCATGACTTTTCGGCTGGGTACATGCGTCGAGAAACATTCTGGAACTGGGCATGCTTTTCCGGCGCATCTTACTCCACAGCCGATAGATCAGAAGATAAGCCACCGCTCGGGCTCAATGTGTCTTGGGGCGTCAATGAAACAGGCTATTCTGAAAACTGCTTTTGGGTTGGCGATAAGCTCCATCAACTACCTCAAGTTCAGTTCAGATATGACCGGGATGAAGAAAGCTCCGCGTGGAGAATCAGCTGTGAAAACGGACAGCTTGATCTAAGCTTTGTGCCTGAAGGAATGCATAAGGAACACCTCAATGCCGGTTTCATGGCCACAAACTTCAAACAAATATTCGGCAAGTTTAAGGGGCACTTAATCACCGCTGAAGGCAAACGCTACGAGATTGAATCTCAATATGGTTTTGTCGAAGATCAGTACTCTAAGTGGTAAACGTCCATACTAGACAATTTAATTACGACACATCAACAGCAAAAATAGACTTTTGATTTGACGCCTCTAGACATTAAGGGTACAACTGTAAGCTATATTACAGGAGTCTATTATGACTAAGCGCCAAGCAAACAAAACCAAGCACGACACAGCAAATGATAAAAGTGAGCTCCCCTCACTCTCAAAACAGCTATTAGAGCTACATTTAAAGCACGAACTTGAGTGCTTTAACTCCGATCGTTTTATTGAGCTATGCGATTCAGAGACTGAGTTTTTACTGAAAGCTGTAGGAGAAATCCATCTAAATAAGTTTGTCAGCGCTAAACAAATCAAACAAGTTATATACGAAAACGTCGTTAGCTCAAGTATTCCAGGTGCCATCGCCGAAGTTGCGGGTGAGGCAGCCGACACTCTATTTACATCAAAAAAACATCAAGAAACCTTACTGAACCAAATCATCAGCAAAAAAGACTTTGAAGAATTCATAGACAAAGCTTTAGAGCTAAAGGAGCAGCGAAACAAAGGCATAGACAAAGTAATTGAGCTACCGATATATGCCGAATTAATATCAGGCATTCTTTACCAAGCTATCCTTCGCTATATTTATGAAAGCAACCTAATCAGCAAGAACATTCCGGGCGTGTCCTCAATGCTCAAGATGGGAAGAAATGTAGTCAGCAAAGCTGCGCCAAAAATTGGCTCCGGAGTAGAGGAGAGCGTAAAAAGTTTTATTATCGACAGCCTCGACTTTATCCTGGACGAAAGCAAGAAGTTTCTAGAAGGCTCAGTAAGCGATGAGCAATTGCGCGACTCTGCAATGGAGCTATGGGAAGCGATTGAAAATAAACCCATGTCTGAATTTCAACAAGGTATGGACAGTTTAGATCTATCTGAATTTATCGCCTTAGGCTATGACTTCTGGCTTAAGTTTAGAAAAACAGATTATTTCATCAGCAGTTATGAAACCATCGTAGACTACTTCTTTAAGCGCTACGGCAGAAAAAACCTCGACGTCTTGCTCGAGGAATTTGATGTCTCAAAAGATAGAATTATTGCGCCCATAAAAATATTCGCACCCAAGGCTTTAGAAGCATTTAAAGAAAACGGCATTCTAGAGGAGCTTCTGAGACGCCATTTAGAAGATTTCTATAACTCTCAAACCGTCATAGATTTACTAGATTAGCCTATAAAATATTAAGGCGGGAAATTCCCGCCTTAATAGGTAGAAATAAGAAGCTCTACCCTACAACTTTTTTCTGTTGCTTAGATGCCTGACTAACTTATAGAAGAGAGGCGTTAAGAGTAAGCCAAAAACGGTAACCCCAATCATACCTGCAAATACAGCAACACCCATGGCCTCACGCATTTCTGCACCCGCTCCTGAACCCCACACCAAGGGCACCACCCCCATAATAAAAGCAAGCGAAGTCATTAAAATGGGGCGTAAACGCAAGCGGCTGGCTTCAAGCGTCGCCTCAAGCAACCCCATGCCACTATCTTCTTTCTCTTTGGCAAACTCAACGATAAGAATGGCGTTCTTCGCAGCCAGCCCAACCAGCACAATAAAACCTATTTGCGTGAAGATATTGTTAGTCAAACCCCACAAAATAATACCCGTCATCGCTGACAACAAAACCATTGGCACAATCAAGATAATCGCCAGTGGCAACGACCATGACTCATACTGCGCGGCCAACACTAGGAAGACCAGTAAAACAACCAAGGGGAAAATATAGATAGCCGTATTACCCGCTAGAATCTGCTGATACTTCAGATCTGTCCATTCATAAGCCATCCCATTTGGTAAAGAGCGGTCGAGAATAGCTGTGATGGCTGCTTCTGCTTGACCAGAACTATAACCGGGCTTGGCTTGTCCATTTAGGTCAGCCGCCGGATAGCCGTTGTACTTAGAAACGCGGTTTGGACCAGCGCCGTGCTGCACCGTTACAAACGAAGCAAGCGGCACCATTGATCCCTCACGGTTGCGCACTTTTAGCTTTTCCAGCTGCGTTTCATCTACTCTAAAGGCTTCATCGGCCTGCACATTGACCTGATAAGTGCGACCAAATAAATTGACATCATTGACATATACCGAGCCCATATAGGCTTGCAAGGTATCAAAAATATCTGATATCGCTACACCATGAACTTTAGCCTTCTCTCTATCAACGTTAATTTCTATTTGCGGTACATTAACCTGAAAGAAAGAGAAAACCTGTGTTAACTCTGGCGTTTGCCAGGCTTGGCCTACAACCTTTTGTGTTTCCTGAAACAAGCGTTCATAGCCCAGGTTTGCCCTATCCTCAATCTGCAGTTTAAAGCCACCAGTAGTGCCTAAACCGATAACGGGAGGCGGAGGAAAAATAACCGTAAAGGCTTCATCTATTCCCATAAACTGCCCCCATAAGGCACCAGCAATCGCGTCAGCACTCATATCAGGTGCTTGGCGTTCGTCAAAATGCTTTAGGGTGACAAAGACAACCCCCTCATTCGAGGATACCGTGAAGCCGTTAGGTGATAACCCGGGAAAAGCGACTGATGATTCTACTCCCGGATGCTCCAGGGCGATCGCTGACATTTTCTTAATCACCGCTTCAGTGCGATCCAAGCTTGATGCATCAGGTAACTGTGCAAAGGCAATCAAGTACATTTTGTCTTGAGCAGGAACAAACCCGGTGGGAGTTGTCTTAAATTGGTGCGAGGTTAATACCATCAAGCCTGCGTAAATCAAAACAACAATCACAGAAAGCCGGATTATGACTTTCAGTAAGGAGGTGTAACCTTCAGTCAAGGCACTAAAAAATTTATTAAACGGGCCAAAAATAATCTTACCAAACAAGGCGTCAATGATACGGCTCAGTCGGTCTTTCTTTGCATCATGGGGCTTTAATAACACCGCGGCCAAAGCCGGGCTAAGAGTTAGCGAATTGAAAGTCGATATAATTGTTGAAATAGCGATGGTTAGGGCAAATTGCTTGTAAAACTGCCCAGTCAAACCAGAGATGAAGGCTGTTGGAATAAATACAGCACTTAATACCAAGGAGGTAGCAATAATCGGCCCGGTCACCTCTCGCATAGCTTGCTTCGTGGCTTCAATAGAACTCTTTCCTAAAGCAATATTTCGCTCTACGTTTTCAACCACAACAATCGCATCATCTACTACGATACCGATAGCCAAGACTAATCCAAAAAGCGTTAGTGCATTTAAAGAAAAGCCAAACATGGCCATCACTGCAAATGTCCCAACTAAAGAAACAGGTACTGCAACTAAAGGAATAATTGATGCTCGCCATGTCTGCAAGAACAGTAAGACCACAATCACAACAAGCACCATGGCTTCAAGCAAAGTCATCACAACCGCTTCGATAGAACCTCGCACGAAAATGGTAGGATCATAGACGATGTTGTAATCAACACCCGCAGGGAAAGTCTTCTTCAATTCTTCCATACGCGCACGAACATCGTCTGAGATCTGGATCGCATTTGAGCCAGGGCGTTGAAAAATTGCAATGGCTGCGGCCTGCTTGTTATTTAGCAAGGATCTTAGCGCATAGGAATTTGAACCTAATTCAACTCGCGCGACATCTTTTAAGCGCGTGATGGCTCCGTTATCGCCAACACGCAGTACAACATCCTCAAATTCTTCTAAAGTCTCTAAACGACCTTTTACCTTTATCAACAGCTGAAACGGTGCTGCTTCCGCTCCGGGCGGCGCGCCAATTGTCCCTGCCGCGGCCTGACGGTTTTGTTCCCGTATGGCATTGATCACATCGCTGGTGGTCATACCCATCGCAGATACCTGCTCAGGATTCAGCCAGATACGCACAGAGTAATCCCCTGCACCAAATACTTGAGCATTTCCAACACCTTCTAGGCGAGCAAGTTCATCGCGCACTTTCAAGTTAGCAAAGTTAGACAGGTACAACATGTCATAGCTATCGTCAGGTGATAACAGATGCACGACCATCGTTAAGTCAGGTGAAGATTTGGTTGTGGTCACCCCCAAACGTTGAACGTCTTGCGGCAGCCTGGGAATCGCTCGCGAAACACGGTTTTGGACTTGTACCTGCGCATCATCGACATCAGTACCCAGCTCAAAGGTAACAGTAATTGCCAAGCTACCATCTGAGGTTGCTTGTGAGGACATATAAAGCATGCCTTCAACACCATTAATCGCCTGTTCCAATGGCGTAGCAACAGAGTCCGCCATCACTTCGGGGTTTGCGCCAGGATAGCTAGCATTAACCACAACGGTTGGCGGAACAACCTCTGGGTATTCTGTTATCGGCAATTGAAAGACGGCGATCAAGCCAGCTAGGAAGATCATCATCGAGAGCACGCCAGCAAAGATCGGGCGGCTAATAAAATATTGTGAAATACTCATTTTGGCTTGCCGCTCCTAGCCTTGGCTATTGTTAGTGGCTGGCGCCATATCTGCATCACTAGGTGATACCGGCATTCCAGGGAAAACATTTGGCAAGCCCTGCCCCTTGATAACAATCTTTTCACCAGCTTCCAGGCCACTCTTAATCGCCCTCAAACCCTTGAATTTAGGACCCAACTGAACAGGGCGATATTCCAAGATGTTGTTTTCTCCTAAACCAATACATATTTATGACTAAGGTCTGTCACGACAGCTTTCTCATCAACAAGAATTCCTGGATAGCTCGCACCTATCTGCATATTAATCCGCGCAAACATCCCTGGCGTGAACTTACCATCTTCATTGCTAAATACTGCACGCAGTCGTATTGTACCCGTACTGATATCAATCTGGTTTCGCAATATTTTCATAGCATAGCTAGTTTCATGCTTGTCGATGGGACTTTTGTGTACCA
>NZ_LWGE01000948.1:0-457 GCF_001635315.1 Oleiphilus sp. HI0123 | reverse complement strand
TTTTAGCCCTACCAGTAAATGTAGAAACGTCGTTTTGCCCGCTCCATTCGGCCCCGTGAGCGCAACCCGATCACCCGAGTAGAGAGAGAAATCGACATGAGATAATACTTCCCCTCTTCGTGGGTAGCGGTAGCTTAAGCCTCGTGTTTCAATTAGCGCTTCCATAAAAGCCTCAAAGCAGGTTGATAAGAATTAGAGAAATCAAGAACGGAACGCAAACGATGATCAAGCAGTAATCGCGTGCGACTAACTTATCATCATCCAACAAATAGAAGCGGCCGTTGTAACCACGACACTTCATTGCCTCCATGATTCGCTCTGAACGTTCAAGTGCATGGATTAAAAGCATTCCCACTAAATAGCCAATTGAGCGCCATGTGTGCGTATCCATTCGCAGTACAAATGCCCGCGCCTGCATCGCACGTTTCATGCGTTTGTATTCCTGACCAATCACGTC
>NZ_LWGE01000947.1:0-673 GCF_001635315.1 Oleiphilus sp. HI0123 | reverse complement strand
CCTGGAGTCCAAGAACCTCGCCAACGATGTTGATAGCTCTGATAGTGGCTTGCTTCAGTGTCAAATTCTGTCTCTCAGTCATGAGGGGCGAGGTATCGCCAAAAATAAAGGCAAAACGCAATTTGTGCATTATGCCTTGCCCGGTGAGACTGTTTTGGCTGAGGTCTTGGCTCATCGTGCTAAATATGATGAGCTGGCTGCGGTGAAAGTGATGCAAGCTTCAGATCAACGTGTTGAAGCTGTATGCTCATATTATGGAACTTGTGGTGGCTGCAGCCTCCAACATATGGGGCATAAAGCTCAACTGGCGCATAAACAAACTGTATTGGCTGACCAGCTTAAGCACTTTGGGGATTTGGCTCCGCAACAATGGTTGCCGCTTGTCGAGAGTGAGCCGTGGGGTTATCGTTCGCGTGTCCGGCTCAGTGTCGACTATGGCCGAAAAGGAGAAGGGCTTCGAATTGGCTTTCGTAAAAAAGCCTCCAAAGAGACATTAGATATAGATTCTTGCCCAATTATGGCTAGTGAGCTTTCAAGTGCCTTACCCGTACTTAAAGAACTTGTTGCTTCAATCTCGGTGCATAAAGCACTTGGCCACCTGGAACTGTCCTTGAGTCGTGAGGGAATAGGCGTGTTGATTCGGCATGTGAAGCCTCTTGAGCAGAGTGACTTG
>NZ_LWGE01000946.1:0-364 GCF_001635315.1 Oleiphilus sp. HI0123 | reverse complement strand
GCGTACCTGAGAAGAATGCTCTTGCTCACCGCGGTGGCTGGCTAAAATCAGCTACCAATAGCTACGAAATTCGCGGTAAAAAGCTCGGGATTGTTGGCTACGGCAGCATCGGCAGCCAGTTGAGCGTTCTTGCTGAATCATTGGGCATGAAGGTCTACTTCTACGATGTAGTAACCAAACTTCCTTTGGGTAATGCAACGCAACTTGATTCTATGGAAGACTTGCTTGGCATGTCTGATATTGTCAGCCTGCACGTACCTGAAACCGGTGCAACACAAGACATGATGGGACCAGAACAGTTTGCTCAAATGAAAGATGGCAGCATCTTCATTAACGCAGCTCGTGGAACAGTTGTTGTAATTGA
>NZ_LWGE01000945.1:0-908 GCF_001635315.1 Oleiphilus sp. HI0123 | reverse complement strand
AAACCTTATGGCCCAACTAAACTGGAAATGCAGCTAACACCTGGTAATTACAACATCGAAGTTGCTAAAGAAGGTTATCAGAGCTGGTTATCAAGCGTTGATATACGACGCGGAAGCACCAAAACACTAAAAGCTCAGCTTCAGCAATTTACTAAAGTTGATTACCAAAATGGTATGTGGGCAAACGATATCAAGACAGGCGAAGGAAGCTACATTCAAGAAGGCAGCTTTGAATACAACGGCTCCTTCGTTAATGGCAACTTTCATGGCATCGGCTCTGTCCGATATGCCAACGGAATGAAATACCAGGGAGAGTGGTTTGAAGGCAATATGCAAGGCCGCGGCACCCTCACCACCACAGACGGCGATACCTACATTGGTGAGCTTGATGAAAATGAGTTTAATGGTGAAGGAACCCTAACCAAAGCTACCGGTGACATCTATACAGGTTTCTGGATTGATGGCGTGCTCAATGGGCAAGGCTCTCTTACAACCAAGGGGGGCCTACTATATGTTGGCGGCTTCTCAGACAATTTATTCCACGGTAACGGTTCCCTAACCTACCCGGATGGCGGACACTACGAAGGTTCATTCTCTAACGGTATGTTCCACGGCAAGGGTGTCGAAACCTATGCGAACGGTAAAAAGTATGTCGGACAATTTATTGATGGCCTCTATCACGGTAAGGGAGAGATCCTAAACCCTAATGGAAGTAAGATCACCGGCACATTTAAAGATGGAAAGCCATTTGGCAAGGCAACGCTAACCACAGCAGAAGGCGAAGTGTTTACTGCCAGATCCAGCGAGCCTGGCGTGTGTTACCGGCAAAAAAGTTATCGAGCAACGGAGTGTCCTAAGCTAGAAGGCTGGTAATCAACGTTTGCAATTAGACACAAACGGCCAGCTAC
>NZ_LWGE01000944.1:0-587 GCF_001635315.1 Oleiphilus sp. HI0123 | reverse complement strand
TAGACTAGTTATCGTCATGTCGGCCCATTTCCTTGAATGAATCTGTCTATTTTGGGGTGAATTGCTTATTTAGCACTATAAATATAGGACAAAATTAGAAATACCCCCTACCTATTTAGGGATATTTTAGAAAGAAAGTATTTGGATTCAGTTGGGGATTAACGTTTATATCAAACAAACAAAAAAGCCGTCACAAATGACGGCCCTACTTACACTCATTATGCTATTCGAAGCTTACATCTGCGACTGTAAGTAATTTTGAAGCCCAATCTTATCAATCAAGCCCAATTGCTTCTCTAGCCAATAAGCATGATCTTCTTCTGAGTCTTCTAACTGCTTAACCAGCATTGCACGGGTTTCGTAATCTTGCTCAGACTCACACAAAGCAATCGCTGCCTTAAGGTTTTTAATTACTGAGTATTCTACATTCAAGTCATTCTGTAGCATTTCCGAAACTGTTTACCGACATTTAGCGGCTCACGCGTTGCCAAGTCTGGATGCCCTTCCAAGAACAAAATCCGTTTGATCATTTGGTCTGCGTGATCTGTCTCTTCTTCACGCTCATGATCCAAACGTTCATAAAGCTT
>NZ_LWGE01000943.1:0-614 GCF_001635315.1 Oleiphilus sp. HI0123 | reverse complement strand
CTTTTAACCAATTGGTCGCAGGTTCGAATCCTGCACGACCCACCATTTTTCTCCGCTGTTCTAATGTAGAGAAGTTGGTGGCAACAGAGCCGATCGATGAGCATAAAATGTTGAAAAACATTGTCTAAACTTGATGTTACTAGCATCGCTAGTTCACAAGATTCCAGCGGGTCGTTAGCTCAGTTGGTAGAGCAGTTGGCTTTTAACCAATTGGTCGCAGGTTCGAATCCTGCACGACCCACCATTCCCTTCGAAAGTCCGCTGTCCCAATATTTCCAGCTAATTCATTAGTTTTAACATATAGTCATTTGTTAGTCTGCGCTCGCTGCTTCGATCTGCTTGCGTTGGTACTCAATCAATTATAGATTTTACTGTCACAAGGATTATACTATGGCACCCAAATTTTAGGTGCAGCTTCACATTAGTGTATTGTGTGTTTGAGTGGCTTCTAGTTAGTAAGAAAAATAGATTCGAACTTTAGATATATCTTTAGATAGGAACGACATGGCAAGTATTGAAGATCGCGTTTTGGTTCAAGAGCATTTAGCGCATGAGCATCTCTCGGCTAGAGAATTAGATCAGGCCAAGGTTGCAGATTACAAAGAGAAGATTAA
>NZ_LWGE01000942.1:0-501 GCF_001635315.1 Oleiphilus sp. HI0123 | reverse complement strand
TTTTTCCAAGTTCAGTGTACCGACCAACATCTCTTCACTCGTCCCTAAAGGCAAAGTAACAAAGGATGGTGAGTCACTGCCTAAGCGCGCATCGTCGTAAGGCAATAGACTAGCCAAAGCCCTAGCAAGGGTGGATTTTGCTGACCCTCTTGGGCCAGTGATAACGACACCGCCGATGGACGGATTGATAGCCACGAGAATAAGCGCAAGCTTGAATGAGTCTTGGCCGACCACTGCACTAAAAGGCATGTCTAATCTATCTGAATTATGCGCATAGTTCATAAAAGAGTCTCTCAAGTTTTCTTGGGCGGAAGTAAAAGCCATTAAGCAATCTCAGTTTCCGACCAAGCTTCTATTTCAATCATTCGCGCAGACTCTAAACGAATATGTCGCGTCGCGATTTTAGAAACAAACTCTTCATCATGTGAGATAACAAGCATTGCTTGCGGCAAGGACATCAAGACGTCGAGCAAGCGTTGTCTAGCTTCGTTGTCGAGCGCG
>NZ_LWGE01000941.1:0-393 GCF_001635315.1 Oleiphilus sp. HI0123 | reverse complement strand
ATTAGAGTCGATAACTGATAATGTTGTCGAGCTCATGCTTGAACGCATGTCTGAGCTACCGATTAAAACCCAAAAGCTCCTCCAAAAAGCTGCATGTGTGGGTACCAGATTTGATTTGGAAACATTGGCTGTTGCCAGTGACTTACCCATGGAGGAAGTTGCTGAATCTTTGTGGCTGGCATTAAAAGAAGGCTTGCTTGTTCAGGAGGGGGGCGATTGGTTTTTAGCTGTAATCGGCGGCTTTCAGCAAACACTGCAAGGGGAGTACGGCGAAAGTGTATTGGTACCCCAAAAATTACTTAGCCAGTATTATTCATTGCGGAGCCATGAAACCGCAATTCATAGTTTTATCCCATCGTGTAAATTCCTTCATGATCGGATGTTGCAAGCAGC
>NZ_LWGE01000940.1:0-4465 GCF_001635315.1 Oleiphilus sp. HI0123 | reverse complement strand
GTGAGAAGTTCAGAGGGTCGCCATAGACAGTTGGGCCGCCTGTAAAGTCGTAGTTAATGATTGCTGCAGAAGCAGTGCTAGTTGCCAGCACCAAAGCTGTAGTACCAAGTAGTTTTTTAATCATGATTCCATCCATTTGGTTAAATTTTCATGTGGAATGAATCTATAAGCAATATCCAGACCTATATATATACTTGACTTATTGGTCAGTAGGTTAATTAAAGTTCATAAAAGTGTCATGTATTTTTAGTGTAAAGTTTTTCGACGTTTTTGTATCAAAATGTTAACGGCTTCCGTAGTTTTACGCCTTAGTGCTACTGAGCTGAAGAGAAAAGCCTAGATTGATTCTAGTTCTTTGTGATTAGTCACTCACACCTTCATCGGCAAAGCCGCTTTCATCATAAGAATAGAGCTTGATTTGTGCATCATTCAAATGTGCTAAACAGGTACCGAGCTCTCTCTTTGTGCGCTGTTTTAGCTGGATAAGCTGGGTTAGTAAGCTCTGGAAGGAGTCGAAATATTCTTCTGTGACGGTCATGACGCCGGCAGATAGGGACACAAAGTCGAATAAGCGCACATGACCATTTCGGTCGGTGCTTTCGATACCACCTTGTTTGATGTCGTTATCCGAATAGAATTTAAGTACTTTGTGGTTGAACTCAGTGAAAACGGAGCGGAGTAATTCTTGCCACTCATCCTGAGGCATAATCAGTACAAAATCATCCCCACCGATATGCCCGGCAAAGCTAGCGCCTTGTTTAAGTTGCTTTCTTAGAATCTCGGCAAACATGATCAGTACTTCATCACCCCGGTTGTGGCTGTAATGATTGTTAAAGGGTTTAAAATTGGCCAAGTCGAGAAGTGCGACTGAGAAAGGTGTATCTTTGTCCAGAAGCTCCATGACGCAATTTCCGAGAGGGGTGTTTCCTGGGAGCATTGTCAGAATATTTTCCTGGTGATCTGGTTTGACACGCAACTGTGTGACCTTGCGTAATAAGTCGATAACCGTTCCGATTCCAAGAAAATGCTGCTCGTTGGAGATAATAAAGTCATGCTCTGCATCTAATTGTGCGCGAGATGTGACAAGGCGGCTGACTTGCTCTATGCGCTGATGAGCGTCAACATGCAGGAAGTCTAAGCTCATTTCGCTTGAGATACACTTGGCTTGAACGACTTCTCGTCTCTGTCTTTTGGAATATTTGTTCATGAAGGGAGTGCGAAAGATAATGCCTTGTACTTTCTCATTCTCTACTACGGCAATGGAGCTCATGTGAACATTAGCTTCAAGTAGCTCAAAGACGGTTTGGATTGTGGTACCTACTTCGACATGAGCAGTTGAAACAACCAAGTCGCAGGCCAAACTTTTTTGATTGGTTTCTGCGAACAGTTTTTTGTCGAGTAAGTCATCGAGCTTGGGGGCGACCGGTGCTAACTCAGGCCTTTGAATCAAGTAGCCTTGAACATTATGAACTCCGAGCTCATATAGCTTCTTAAGTTCTTTTTCTGTTTCGACCCCTTCAGCAATTAACACAGAACCAATCGAGCGGGCGACAGCTACCACTTCTTTGACCGTTTTTTGTTTGCTGGCACTACCATTTACGTTTTGAATGAAGCTGCGATCCAGTTTGATGTAATCTGGTTTTATTTCAGACCAGAGTTTATGTAACGACGCGCTTTCACCAACATTGTCTATTCCACTCAAATGGTCAACTGCGACCTCAAAGCCTTGCTCATGAAAAAAATGAACAGCTTCGATAAGCTCATTAATGTTATTGCTGGCATTCTTTTCATCAATTTCCAACACCATACGTGTTGATGGAACTCTATTGTCAGCAATGAGTTTTCCAACCTGATCCTTTAAACGACTACTGGCGATGAGCATTTCGTTGGATAGGTTGATGAATAACTTGTTCTCCAGTTGAAGCTGGTCAAAGCTCTCGGCCGCTGTGTGTAGGCACATCAAGTCAAAAGGTTTTAAAATACCCGCTTCGGCAGCCGTATCAAACATTGCTGGCGTTTCTAAACCATTATCAGTCTCTGGCCCTCGTGAAAAGGCCTCCCAGCCGATGAGTTCACGCCGCTCGACATTAATGATCGGTTGGAACCAGCTGGTGATGTTATGGTGCTTCAGGATGTCTTTTACAACGAATTTTTTTTGCATGAGCTCAGGGGATATCATAGTTGTTCTTTATTAACTATTAATACTAGCAAACAATCTCTATTAGTCTTTTAATCTTTGCAGCTTATTGTAACGAGCTTTATTGAGTGTCAGTAAGAGTCGGTTTATAGAGTGACTACGTCATTTGACGTAGTCGAATTCGTCAATCAGCCAATACCCCCGAAGCAGTATATTTTTCATAATCGTTCATGAAGAGGCTATAACTCCAAATTTATAACAAGTGCCTCATTATCCAAGAGTCTTATTTTGAGGAAGGTAGAATCATGACAATGAAAAAAATGCTTAAAGGTTTAGTTCTTAGCGCAAGTGCTTCAGCATTTGCAATGAGCGCAATGGCTGCTGACACGATTAAAGTCGGTGTACTTCACTCTCTATCAGGCACTATGGCGATCAGTGAAACAACACTGAAAGACACGGTTCTAATGATGATCGAAGAGCAGAACAAAGAAGGTGGTTTGCTAGGTAAGAAGCTAGAGCCTGTTGTGGTTGACCCCGCATCGAACTGGCCATTATTTGCAGAGAAAACACGTGAACTGCTTACTAAAGACGAGGTTGACGTAATTTTCGGTTGCTGGACGTCATCTTCACGTAAAGCGGTTCTTCCTGTCATTGAAGAGTTGAACGGTTTGTTGTTCTACCCTGTTCAGTACGAAGGTGAAGAGTCGTCTAAAAATGTTTTCTACACAGGTGCTGCGCCAAACCAGCAAGCGGTTCCAGCCGTTGACTACTTGATGAATGACCTTGAGGTTGAGCGTTGGGTACTTGCAGGTACTGATTACGTTTACCCACGTACAACGAACAAGATTCTTGAGGCATACCTTAAGGCTAAAGGCGTTGCAGAAAAAGATATCATGATCAACTACACGCCTTTCGGTCACTCTGATTGGCAGTCAATTGTTTCAGACATCAAGAAGTTCGGTAGCGCAGGTAAGAAGACAGCGGTTGTTTCAACAATTAATGGTGATGCAAACGTTCCTTTCTATAAAGAGCTAGGTAACCAGGGTATTTCTGCTGAAGATATTCCAGTGGTTGCATTCTCTGTTGGTGAAGAAGAACTGTCTGGTCTAGACACTAAGCCACTTGTTGGTCACTTGGCAGCTTGGAACTACTTCCAAAGCGTTGAAAGTGATGTAAACGAAGAGTTTATTGCAAACTGGAAGTCTTACATCAAAGACGACAAGCGTGTGACTAACGACCCAATGGAAGCGACCTACATTGGTTTCGAAATGTGGGCGAAAGCAGTTGAGAAAGCGGGTACTACTGACGTAGACGCAGTTGAGCAAGCTATCTTGGGTGTATCGGTACCTAACCTGACTGGCGGTACTGCTGTTATGAATACTAACCACCATTTGAGTAAGCCAGTTTTAATTGGCGAGATTCAAGAAGATGGTCAATTTGAAGTGGTTTGGGAAACTAACGGTGAAGTAATTGGTGATGCTTGGTCTAACTACCTACCAGGTTCTAAAGACCTAATTGCTGACTGGACTGACCCGGTTAAGTGCGGCAACTTTAATACTAAAACAGCTAAGTGTTCTGGTCAGAACTTCTAAGACCTGAGCTTTAGCTAGCCGGAAACATTTATTCGGCAACTTAAAAGGGGAGCACTGTCCGGTGCTCCTCATTTCTAAACCTACAACCCCGTAATTTCCCTATGATGTTTGGCTTCAGATCATATCTGAACAGACACAACAGGGAAGTTGCGTGTTAAATGAACCTAAAATGGAGTACAGCGGTGAGAATCCTGCCCTTTATTCTCGCGATAATGTTTAGCTTGGTGTTCAACCAAAGCTATGCGGCATCGAACGCCGAGAACAGTCCAAGCACTGTTGCGACAGCAATAGATAGCGAAACCCAAGCGCTCTTAAGCAAACTGACGAAAGCCAAGCTTAAGAAGATTATTCCGATCTTGAAAGACTTGGAAGCACACGCAGGGGAAACCTTGCTCCCCATGTTTCAGGTGATGCTAAAGGGGCAGCTTCATTATCTTAAGAAAGACCGTAACTCACTTATGTCGGTGAAAAAAGTTGATGGCGAAAAAGTCTTTCACGAAGTTTTCACCGGTGCTGAGTTAGAGCCATTGAAAAAGAAACTCTACAAGAAAGTTCGTGTGAATAACAAAGTGCGCTCTTATCTCCGTGGGGCAATTGCACGTATTCAGCTAAGTGCAAAGGACCCAGAGTTGCGTCTTTCAGCGCTCACTTCTTTACTATCAAGTTTGGATGAAAGCCTGATTGAAGCCATTCAAGCAGTGAAAGTGTCTGAGCAAGATGAAGAAGTATTGGAAAT
>NZ_LWGE01000939.1:0-381 GCF_001635315.1 Oleiphilus sp. HI0123 | reverse complement strand
AGTTTAAGGCTACTCGCAGAGAGGTCTTGAGCGTCATGACTTTCGCCTAGCAGGTCGTCAAGAGCTTGCTTGGCTTCGTCGATGTTGCCGATATTTGCATTGACATTGGCAGCGACTAATTTTGTATGCTCTTCGATATTCCCCTGATTAGCGAAGCGTTTGGCACTTTTATCAAGCAAGTCGAAGGCTTCCTTAACATGTGGGTTGGCATTGATATCGCCACCCTCTTGCTTGGCAACGTCTGCAAGGTAATTAACGAAATCGAAGCAGTGTTCTGGCCGGGCGTAGACAGACTGTTCACTGTGCTTCATTACGTTTTGATAGGCTTCGATTGCGCCCTTACTATCTTTATTTTCTGAGCATAGCTCTGCCAATTGCTTT
>NZ_LWGE01000938.1:0-378 GCF_001635315.1 Oleiphilus sp. HI0123 | reverse complement strand
TCTGCGTCACGTTTACAGATCAAGGTGACTGACGAAGACGGTACGGTTAGCTTTGTGCCTGAATCGCCATTATCCGTTGGTGTAGAGCAACAGTTCATAATTGAAAGCCTGACGCAAACCAATGCGGTAATTGAGCTCTTTTATAACTATACGAATGGTCATTTAGAGGATTATCATGCTTATGAGTTTGAGGTAACTTTGCAATAAGATCTTCGACTGGCTCCAAATTTATTGGGGCCAGTCATATTATTAATCCGCAACAATGATTATCTAATAGTTCAATTCTGAAGAAGAGTTGTCAGGGGCGATTCTTCGTTTTGACCATTTAGGGTATGAGAACCGGTATCGTGCCTATAATCAATAATAAGTGTAGTAAGT
>NZ_LWGE01000937.1:0-307 GCF_001635315.1 Oleiphilus sp. HI0123 | reverse complement strand
GTGAATGCACCAGAACCCGTGTTGGAGCAATCGATAGGGTCTGATGAGGAGCTGCCCACGGTGCCGTCAGCGAAATCCATCGGTACAACGTTGGTAACACCGCCGCCAAAGCCAAAGTGACGCTCATCGGCAGAACCTTGTCCTAGACCAGGGATCTGGCTAGCACCGTTTTCAATAGTATTCTGCATTAAGCCAAGACCTTGTGCCGCAAGCTGTAAGCTTTGGAGGCTTGAAGCTGCTGCTTCTAGGGCTGTAAGGTTTTGAACAGTCGCATCAAGCGTTGGATTTCCGCTTGCATCGCCTAATG
>NZ_LWGE01000936.1:0-579 GCF_001635315.1 Oleiphilus sp. HI0123 | reverse complement strand
GCATCTTCAGATAACGCAACAAGTATATTCAGGTAAGGTTATGTTTGGATTAAATAAGAATGCATTGAAAGTAAATGAAGTTGCGATCNACAAAGTCGAGCTACAGTCATTAGAGCAAAAAGCGGCACTGCTTGATCAGTTTTTTAGTCAAGACCCTGCCTCCCAGATTCAAGAGCTCGCAGCTAGCGTTAACGAGAAGCTACAAGGCGGCTCAGACTTTGCAAGCGGTATTGAAGGCAGTTGCCAAGGCATGGAGTCTCTCGTAGGCGAAGGTCTGGCGATACACTCTTCTGCACAACAAGCCAGTGACGCGACCAACCAGGCATCTGATACATCCAAACAATGTAGCGCCGACATGAGACAGCTTGCAGATAACCTGGAAACCTCATCTCGATACATCTCTGAATTTACATCTTTGCTGGAAAGCTTGGATGAAAGTAATAAAACGATTAGTAAATTACTTGAGTCGATCAAAGCCATTGCCGACCAAACTAACTTGCTAGCACTCAACGCTGCGATCGAAGCAGCGCGAGCTGGCGAACACGGTCGAGGCTTTGCGGTTGTTGCCGATGAAGTACG
>NZ_LWGE01000935.1:0-574 GCF_001635315.1 Oleiphilus sp. HI0123 | reverse complement strand
AACTCTCACTTGCTTCGTCCAGCAATCGCTCTAAATCACTCAATTCATCATTAACTTTAATTCGAATAGCCTGAAACACCCTGGTCGCCGGGTGCTTATGTTTTTCCCAAGACGGGTTCGCGTCCTTCACTATTTTCGACAGTTTTGCAGTCGTATCAATTTCCTGACCCAGCAATGCCTCTTTGATACCTCTAGCTATTTTCCTAGCAAACTTTTCTTCGCCATAANCGAAAAATACCTGAACCATCTCTTTCTCATCGACCTCTTTGATCCACTGTGCGGCACTCACTCCGCGCGTGGTATCCATCCGCATATCTAGCGGACCATCATTCATAAAACTGAAGCCTCTCTCAGCATTATCAAGCTGCGGAGATGACACACCCAAATCCGCTAACACGCCCGAAACTTTCTCTTGCCCACAAACTCTCAAATGCTCACGAATATCTGCGAAGGAGCCGTGCACAATCGAAAATCGCTCTTCATCAACAAATCGACTCTGTGCCGCAGATATTGCTTCCAAATCTTTGTCAATAGCGATCAACGAGCCATCTTTATCCAAAGCTTCTAGTATTTT
>NZ_LWGE01000934.1:0-377 GCF_001635315.1 Oleiphilus sp. HI0123 | reverse complement strand
TAACCTCTATTATCGCTGAAGCAGGGGAGGATGCTGCTGATGTGTTAGATGAGTTAGGTATTACATCAGACGAAGCTAATAGTGACTTTTTGGGTGAGGGGGGCGTTGATGCATTTGATGCTGATTTGACCAATCAGGCCTTGAAGCTTCATAAAGTAGTCGCCTTGTTTGAAGATGTTTTCGATGAGCATTTTGATGCCTTTGGTGACCTAAGTAACTTCCCAAATAGCGCAAGTGTTCTAATTTATCAAGAATTGGCGGCGGTTATTGCAGCCGGTGACACACTTGATACGACTTCATTGAGAGCTGTTTTCAATAGTGTCAATGCTGCTGTGAGCGCTCTTTATACAGAGCTGGGTGATGAGGATGAAACCTTT
>NZ_LWGE01000933.1:0-478 GCF_001635315.1 Oleiphilus sp. HI0123 | reverse complement strand
TAGGGAGGTCGGAAATGATCGCCGTAATCGTCTCGAATAATGAACCTGTTGTTGTCATATCTACCTCACTGTTGTCGAAATGATTTCTTGCTAAGGCGGTCATTATGATTTCCCTTGTTATAAATATTGTTATTTTTCAGCGCTTTATGTGTTGGTACGAAACTTGAGTATAGCTAGGTGAGACCTCCGGAATCGAAGCGGAGTATGGCAGTGAGGGAGCGGTGTTAATTTGATTGAGGTCAAGTAAACCGTCTTTTCAAATGATCTATCCACGAAGGAAGGAGGTATCTACCACTTTAAGGGTAGGTGTGGTTAGAGAGGAAGATAACGTTTTGAGAGAGACGTTGTAAGAAGATAGCAACACATATTTTTGGAGTAGTAACTTTTTTCGAACATAGCACTTCTTATAGCTTTATTGGGGATTCACGGCTTAAAGGGGGAAGTCGGACAAAAGACCCAAACGACAAATAGCGACAAC
>NZ_LWGE01000932.1:0-363 GCF_001635315.1 Oleiphilus sp. HI0123 | reverse complement strand
TTCACTTCTGGGCGCGGAACAAAGTAAACCTGCGTCGGCGTAACAACGCTGCTTTCTTTGGTGCCATCTGCGCGAACCTTCGCCATCTTCTCTACAGAAAGCGTGGTTGGCTTAGTCGAAACTAGTGAGAACAAGGCTGTGGTACCCAAAGTTTCGTTCACTTCCTTGTCAACGTACTGCGACAACTCATTTGCAAAGAAATCATGGTTACCACCTTGGCCTGATAAGGTGTATAACGCCGAGACATTGCGTGAGTTTCTACCGTCAACGAACACTTTCCATGCTAAGCCTGGAGCAAAGCCACGGTCATTTGGGTCACCCGTGACTGACAGGCGCAATAAGCCACACTCTGCACCTTTGAAG
>NZ_LWGE01000931.1:0-6286 GCF_001635315.1 Oleiphilus sp. HI0123 | reverse complement strand
TTTACCGATACTAAAAACCGTTTCAAATATCTGGCGTCTTCAGAACAGCCAAAATGATGCATTGGCCTTAAGTGAAAAAGCGGGTGAGATATACAACCATGTGTGTGTTGTGGCAGAGAGGCTGCAGAAACTGGGTGGCAGCTTGCTTAGCTCGAATAATCACTATAATAACGTACTTATATCGCTTGTCGGACAACAAGGCCTTCATGGGAAAGTGGAACGATTTCAAGAAATGTCAATTGAAGCGAATAAGCGTATGCCTCAATTGGAACCTTTAAATAAGGATGTCGAACTAGAGCGCCTGGATCGTGTTCTGTTAGATGGTTTGCCTGAAGGTAGCAAATAAAAACCTGAAATAGATGAAGTTTGTTTAATAAGTAATCTGCTTTAGATCAATTTTTTTACATGTAAGTGAAAAAAGTTCGGTTTTCACCCATGACCTATTGTCTAGTTTTTGATAAAGTGCATTTGGATATATTTTAGTCATCGGTAGTAACTATTAGCTATATAAAAATAAGACTTGTACTCGTGAGCTTGATGATCTAACGCTAGCAACTTGATTGTCGGGCTTTCTAGACCTTATAGAAAGGGAAGATGATGTTCATGAATTCACTTATCCACTTGTTTGAGGCGACTACCCTCATTTTAGTGGGGGTTTTGATTGTTCAGGTTTATCGCTGTTATCTGAATTCTACTCGCATGGAACGAGCTCAGAGCGAACTGTCTCAGGTCGAGACTTCTGCGCGCAGAATGAGTGTGCGAATCAATATATCCTCTTCAAGTCAGGGGGCTTCCCCGAAACCTCAGTTATTGGTCGCTGAGCAGGACATGAGCTCTGCAGGCACTGAGATTGTAGATCATTGTTCAGCAAGCGCCTCAGATAAGAATGATGACGATGCTCCCTTAAGCTCCCAAGAAGCAAATTCTAACGGTCAGATCTTGAATGATTATATTGGTGAGTTCTTTTCAGAGCCTGCCCAGGTTGATATTCAGGCGTATAAGCGTCCAATTGAGCAAGAAGTGTCGTCAGCTAAAGAGACGCTTGAACCTGAAGATCTGCCTACCGTTCAATCACTTGCATCGTCGAAAGGGCTTGACCAGCTAGTGCCCGAGAGTGAGAGTGATGAGGTGATTGTTGTTGAATCACAGACCAAAATCACGCCAGTCATTCTTGATGAGGGCGTAGCGGAACCAGATAACTTACCTGTGTTAACTGAAATGGCCTCTATTGAGGAGCTTGTAGAAGACGATAGTATTATTACGGTTGGGCCTGAAAGTGACAGTTCGGACCCTAGTGATAAGGTTATGTCTGATAAAGTTGTACACGCTATGTTGGACGAGGCACGCCTCGTATGCGCTTCGTAGTTTAGCTTACTTCCTAGTCTCTGCATCTTTTCTGCTTTAGTCAGCTTTTGCAAAAGCTTGAGAGTGTTTTTGCTCTTGTACTCGTCCCCTGAACCGTTTTTCATTGCGTTAAAAACAAAGATTTGCTTGGTGGTAGACACTAAGGATCTCGATCTTTGCTATGCTATCTATGCGTGACAATAAACTTGTATGCTTTGACAGGGTCATCAATGAGAAACTTATGTTTGTTTTTATTTTTATGCTTGCAGGTAGGGATTGTAAATAGCTCAGGTTTGCCGCCAGAGCATGAGGTCGAGCGTCTTTTGTTGGCCTTAAAGGAGTCGGTGGAAAATGGGAACTGGGAGCATGCGACGAGTCAGCTAGTACTTATGCGTAAGTTAGACGTGCCGCAACCGCTTGAGTCTCATTATTTCGAGGGTTTGGTTAAAATCCGCAAACAAGAGTTTCACAGTGCGCGTCAGGTGCTTGAACGCTATGTTATTAGTTCAGGTAGTCAGGGGCAGTTCTATGAGCAAGCTTTGCGCTTGATAACAGAAGCTGAAGAGGCAGAGAAAAGCCTTGAGGGCTCAGGACAAAAAAACAAAACGTCTATAGAAATGGTGGAATTGCCCCAAAGAGACGGCTATATAAAATCACTGCAAGCCTTATATTTAACACAGGATCCGGTTGAAGCGCTAAGCATGCAGATAAATAGTCTCTTGAATGCGCATCCCTATACAGGCTCTAGGATCAAAAAAAACGGAGTAAAAGAAGGTTTGGTGTATCACCTTGGTGTGGTGAAAGGTGGAGTGACCCTTCAGGAAAAGAGCTATCAAGATGGTGCCCCGATGCTAAGTGCAACAAGCTTACAGGTTGCCGGGTTAGATCCTTTTATTGGCGCCGGTTGCTCAAGTCTAGAATATGCTTGTTGGTTGCTTCATCCTTCGGATAAGCACCAACGCTGGATCAAAATAGATTACGATGAAATGGTTGTGGATGAGCTTCGGGATGCAATGACGAAGTTGCTACAATCTTTACAGCAAGATTTATAGCAACTTTCAAGGCCCTCTATAGATGACGAGCTCTTATCACTGAAAGTAAATAAATGCAGTGATAGCGGCAATAGCAATGATCGAAGCAATGATGATTCCTGTCATTGAGCTGCTCTTGTTTTTATTCGTGGGTTTACTATCTCCCGATATCCATTCTTGTTTGCCGTTCGAAGCCAATCGTTTCTTTGCGGCTTTGGGTTTCGGTTTTGCTGTCTGTTTTGGTGCCGGTTTCTTAACTGGCTTCTTTTCGGGTTGTTCTATCTTTGTCGACAAGCGCGAGCTGGATGTCTTTTCAGTGCTTGGCGGGGTGCTGTCAGACGCACTGCGAATAATCGTTTTGTTGGGGTCGTGAGCCGGTCCGTTTACTTCGAAGGTTAATACGTCCAGCTTGATTTTGTCGCCATTTTTAACAGCTGATTGTTTTACTTGTCTACCATTTAAAAAGGTGCCGTTGGAGGAGTCGAGATCTTCCATGTATAGCTGGCCACTTTTAACTTCTAATGCTACGTGCTTTCTGGAAAGGTGTTCCAGAGGTAGCGTTATGTCGCAGCTTGGGTCTCGACCAATAACGACGCGTTTATTGATGACAAAACGGCTTTGGTCTAGCCAGCTTGCGCTAGAGTAGATAGACCAACCCGCAGAGTAGTTTGTCGTGGAACCTGCATTGCTCTGTTCATTCACAGACTTTGGGTCGATTAGTTCCAGTTCAATAGAGCCAATGGTGATGACGTCTCCAGCTTTGAGGCTTGTATTCGTCGCGACAGGCTTATCATTGAGTAACACGTTTGAGCTCGACGAGACATTATTTAGGCTCAGTTTTTCTTGTGTGTTGGTAATTTGGATATGATGGTCGAGAATATCTTTCTCGTTTATCATTAGGCTGTTGTCCGCAGCTTTACCGATCGTAAAATTCTGATCAACTAACCATACGGACTCTCTTCGGCGATCCCTGAACTGAAGCTTAAGCATAGAACTCTTGTACTCGTTTATTGACTGGTGATAAGTATTAAATTTTCCACGTTATGTTGAGTATAGTCTTAAGTTCCAGCTCTTCGAATTTTCCCCTTAAGATTTATGTAACTGATTGAAAAAATAATATACGAAATAGAAATTTAGTATTTTCAGGTGCTTAGTCTTTGTGAGCTGGCTATACTGAAGCTAAGGAAAACAAAAAATATATGCCATAAGCTTCGGATAACTACGGAGGCTGTGTGGTATCCATAAAGTAATAAGGTGTGTACTGACCCATCATGTTGAAATCAACCTCCGTATGCCATCAGGGCTTGGTTCGTGAAAGAAATGAAGATAGCGTTGTAGCCAATGAAACTCTGGGCCTGTGGGTGGTTGCTGATGGCGTCGGCGGAAATGCGCATGGTGATGTCGCGAGTCAATTAGTCGTTCAAACAATTGAACGACGGATTCGTCAGGGAAAGTCGCTGCGAGAGTCTGTTGAAGATGCAAATTCTGCACTGATATCTGCGGCACGAAGTCAGCAAGAATTGGAGGGAATGGCTAGCACTGTTGTGGTTAGTCTGTTTCATGGGCATCAATTTGAGCTAGCCTGGGTTGGGGATAGTCGTGCCTATTTGATAGATAGTGAGGGTCTGTCTCAATTATCCACAGACCACAATCTTGCTAATGAGTTACTTCAACAGGGTATTATTTCTGAAGGTGAATCTCGGACTCATGCTGGGCAGCATGAGCTGACTCAAGCGATGGGACAGATGAATCTGGAAAAAATTCCCAAGGTTTTAGGCGAATTGCACGAAGGTGATATCCTGCTTTTATGTACAGACGGTTTGTCTGGTCCATTGGAAGAAAGTACGATCTTTCAAACAGTTTGTGATAGCCCTTCTTTGGATGAGGCTGGAGAGACACTATTAGATTTGGTGTTGGAGGCAGGCGCACCAGATAACGTGAGCTTTTCTTTAATTCAGTTTCAGGAAGATGTCCGTCAAATTCGGGCGTCGGATTTTAACTCTAAATCTAAAAACAAAACTGCAAGCATCGTCCCGCCTAAGCTTGAAGGTACTTACCGCCACGCGTTTGATAAAAGAGCTTATTTGCGTCATCTCAAAGGTAGGTCGATGATGTTGGCTTTGGTCTTGTTCGCAATAGTGTTTTTGATTTTCTTTATCTAGTTTCTAAGGACGGAAGAACAATATGAAAGAGGGTCGTTACGCGTACCAAGACAAAATTGGTGAAGGAGGCATGGCCACGGTATATCGTGGTATGCAGTTGTCGCTGAATCGTCCAGTTGCGATTAAAGTTCTGTCGGCAACGCTTTCAGATAATCCCTCAGTCATAAAGCGTTTTAAGCGAGAAAGCTTAATTATCGCCCGTTTGAACCACCCCAACATAATACATGTTATCGATCGTGGAACGACAAGCAAGGGGCGCCCTGTATTCGTGATGGAATTCGTTGAGGGCATAAACTTAGCGGACGCGATTACTGAGCGGAAGTTTGATTTTAACCAAAAAGTCGATATCGCTATTCAAATGTGTAAAGGAATCGCCTATGCGCATAAATTTGATGTTATTCATCGAGATATCAAACCGGCAAATGTCATCATCGATAGAGAGGGCTTTGCGCGTCTTTTAGATTTCGGTATCGCTTCTTTTTTTGAAGCCGATAAAGATATGAACCCTGATGAAACGCGCTTAATCATGGGAACAGAAGCCTATATGGCTCCTGAGCAGCACAAAGGCATCGCCTTTACCTCTACTTTGAGTGACGTTTATTCGCTGGGAGTGGTGATGTATGAATTATTCACCAGTACCTTGCCACTACCCAATGCGCCTCCAATGGCTCAGATTGATGCCAATATAACTCCAGCCCTTGAAAACCTTATTCATCAGTGTCTTGCTGTTGACCCTGCTGAACGTCCTCAGTCTGTAGAGCAGGTCCGGACTCAGTTGCTTTTGGCGATGAAAGGTCAGCATATTGCTGAGGAACAAGTGAATCGGGCAGGAGAAGGCTTAGCCTCTATTCAGCAAAAATTTGGCTTACTTGATGTTATGCAGGAAGACAAATTTGGCGCGGTTTATTTGTATGAAGATAAGTCCTCTCACAAGCTTCTGGTAATTAAGAAGCGTACCTCTACTTTTACGGGGTATCGTGAGGCAAAAATGCTTCACAGTTTGAAGCATCCGAATCTGGTTAATATTCTAGGAACATCCAAGAACGATAGNGTATTCATTGTTGTTATGGAATATGTCTCGGGTGGCAGTCTGCAGGACCGCTTGATTGAACCTATGGGAATGCAGATGTTTTTGAATACGGCGGTTCAAATTTGTAGAGGTTTGGCGTTTGCGCATCAAAATAGGGTTTGCCATGGCAATTTGCGTCCTAGCAATGTTTTGTTGACTTCAGATTTCCAGGTTAAATTGACAGACTTTGGTTTGGATGAGCATTATCGTGTCAAAGAGCGAGATGGTAACTGGTATGGAGATGCTGATGATCGAAAGGACGAGTTATCTGATATTTTTTCGCTTGGCGCAATTTTTTATCATGCATTAACGGGGGTTCCTCCAGCATTTAAGGATGGCAACCTGGTTAAGACCCAGATATTCATTAAATTACCCGTTGATATTCAGCAAATAGTTGGTCGCATGCTGTCACGTCGCCGAGAACAGAGACCGCAAAGCGTTGAGTCTGTCTTGTCCGAGCTTTTGCCGCTTCAGGAGGAGGAAAAGACGAAAGTCATTGAATCTCCTCGAGAAGATGCCCCGGAAATTGTTCAAAAAGAGACAGTAATAAAGTATCAGCGAGTGAATTGGTTAACGATACTGCTTGCGGTTGTGATGGTGGTATCTATTGTTTTGAATGTCTTGTTACTAGGGGATAGTGGCAGTGACGTGCGTGACGCAATTAAAAGCTTCTTGGACTT
>NZ_LWGE01000930.1:0-366 GCF_001635315.1 Oleiphilus sp. HI0123 | reverse complement strand
ACGGTGTGACTATCTCCAAAAGTAGCCCAGGTGACATTGTCGTTGAAGTAATGACACGATTCTTCCGGGCGCAGGTAGTCTTTCCCTTTGGTGTGGCACTGTTTTCTCTTAGGGTTATGTTCAATCGTTGCATCATATTCGGTGCTAAAACGAAATTGCATGCCGTCAGTTGCGAGTATGAATCCAAAGCCTAATATAGCAATACCTATCCAACGTTTAGCAACCTGGATCATATCCTTGTTTTTGAACTTAGGGCTTCTTCTAAACGGGGTTTCGACATAGCGGTAACTTAGAAAAGCCAGTACGAAGGTTAAAAGTACTGCCAGGATGAATAGTGCTTCAGAAGGTTCGCCTGAGCTCTTCATC
>NZ_LWGE01000929.1:0-306 GCF_001635315.1 Oleiphilus sp. HI0123 | reverse complement strand
TTAACTGGGTATACAAGCTCTTGGCACGCGCAACTTTAGTGCCTAATACATCGATAGATCGCCAAGGTTTTTTTAACCGCCTATTCAGCACTGTTACACCTTTTCTTGAATGGTCGAAGGCCTTTAAAAAGCGGAATCGCCCGCTTTATAAAAGGCTTCAGTTTGTTTTTAACTCGCTGTTGCTGTTAATTCTGCTATTAATTATCGCTACGCCGTTTATTATCTTCTCATAACTAGTTTCCATACTCGCTATGATATAAAACTCTCTTGTTTCTAGAATAAGAGCGCGCACCCCAATTTACTCTG
>NZ_LWGE01000928.1:0-1414 GCF_001635315.1 Oleiphilus sp. HI0123 | reverse complement strand
TATCTTGATACCCTTCGCACCTTGACGCATTGCATTTTGAACTGCACGCTTCATTGCACGACGGAACATAACACGACGTTCCAATTGGCTAGCTACACCTGCAGCAACCAACTTAGCATCCAAGTCTGGCTTACGAATTTCCTCGATATTGATGTGAACCGGAATCCCCATCATTTCGCCAATCTCTTTGCGAAGCTTTTCAACATCTTCGCCTTTCTTACCGATTACGATACCAGGACGCGCAGTGTGAATTGTCACACGAGCGTTCTGAGCTGGTCGCTCGATAGTGATCTTGCTAACTGACGCTCTTTCAAGCTTTTTCATCAAATACTCACGTACCTGAATGTCGTTTAGCAAGTACTTAGCGTAATCACCTTTCTCTGCATACCAAACGGAGTTGTGGTCTTTCACAATACCCAGTCTGATACCAGTAGGATGTACTTTCTGACCCATCTTAGTATCTCCTAGTTATCGGCCACTTTGACCGTGATATGACAGGTGCGCTTGAATATTCTATCAGCACGACCTTTCGCACGTGGTCGGATTCGTTTCATAGTTGGGCCTTCATCAACAAATACTGTTGAAACTTTAAGCTCATCTACGTCCAAACCATCGTTATGCTCTGCATTTGCGATAGCCGACTCCAACACTTTCTTCATAAGGGCTGCAGCTTTCTTAGTGCTGAAAGTTAAAACTTCCAACGCCTCTTCTACACCCTTTCCTCGGATCTGATCTGCTACCAAACGTGCCTTCTGAGCAGATAGACGAGCACCTCTATGCTTTGCAGCTACTTCCATCTCAATATCCTCTCAGAATTATCGCTTCGCTTTCTTATCGGCATCATGACCCCGATAAGTACGCGTTGCAGCAAATTCACCTAATTTATGACCAACCATATCTTCGGTTACATAAACAGGAACGTGTTGACGTCCGTTATGAACCGCAATAGTCAGGCCTACCATCTCAGGAAAAACAGTTGAACGACGAGACCAAGTCTTAATTGGTTTCTTGTCACCTTTTTCCAGAGCCGTTTCTACTTTCTTCAATAAATGAAGGTCTATAAATGGACCTTTTTTCAAAGAACGTGGCACAGCGTAACCCTCTTAGTTAATTACTTAGCCGACCGACGACGTACTATCATCTTGTCAGTGCGTTTGTTCTTGCGAGTTTTATAGCCTTTAGTAGGTACACCCCAAGGAGTAACAGGGTGACGACCACCAGAGGTTCGCCCTTCACCACCACCATGTGGGTGGTCAACTGGGTTCATAACAACACCACGCACCGTTGGTCGAATACCGCGCCAACGTGATGCACCCGCTTTACCTAATTGCCGTAGGCTGTGCTCACTGTTTGAAACCTCACCCAAAGTAGCTCGACATTCAACAAGAACCTTACGCATTTCACCAGAACGCAA
>NZ_LWGE01000927.1:0-618 GCF_001635315.1 Oleiphilus sp. HI0123 | reverse complement strand
TAATACGAACTCTTCGCCACCGTAGCGAAAACACAAATCACTTCCACGCGCGCACTTTTTGATTGTCGCTGCAAGGTCGCGAAGGACGCTATCACCGGCTAGGTGTCCGTATGTATCGTTGACGTGTTTAAAATGATCAATATCAAGCATGAGAACGGAAAGAGGGGTGTTGTGACGTGTCGCTAGCTCTGCCTCTCTGTGTAAGCTGGCATCAAGTGCGCGTTTATTGCCGCAACCCGTTAACTCATCTCTAAGCGCTGATTGAAGTGCTGCTTGATATAGTTTTGCATTTCGTAAAGGAAATACCAAGGTGCTAGCCAGGCGCTCGATAATGGAAAGTTCTTCTTCAAGAAAGCGCTTCTTTCTAGAAAAGGTAATTGCGCCTAATTCTGTTTCGTCCATGGTGAGGTTGTACTGGCAAGAATGTACACCAGATTTATCACCAATTGTGATAGGGCTCTGATTGGAAGCTTCATGTTTCATTTGATCAAATGACACCAAAGTCTGGACTTCACTCGCAAACATATGAATGATGTCACTACAATCTAGCGTGGTTTGGAGGCGGCGAGTTAAGCGAGAAATAATATCGTTATTGTCGCTAATTGATTTATTTAGATC
>NZ_LWGE01000926.1:0-484 GCF_001635315.1 Oleiphilus sp. HI0123 | reverse complement strand
TGGATGAGGCTTTACCCGTTTATGTTAGAACGGATGAGCTTCGTTTATCGCAAGTCTTATTGAATCTATGCGGCAACGCAGTCAAGTTTACCGAAGAGGGTGAGGTGACTTTAGCGCTTAGCTGTGATGCTAAATTGGATGAAAGTGAAGGTCGGTGCGGTGTTCGGTTTTCGGTGAGTGATACCGGCATTGGTATTCACGATACGAAAGACTTGTTTATGCCTTTCAAGCAGGAAGATGCCTCTACGACCCGGAAATATGGCGGGACAGGTCTGGGGTTATCTATCAGCAAGAGATTGGTGGATTTGCTGGGAGGAGAGTTAAAGGTCGAAAGCCAAGTGGGCAGTGGCTCTACTTTTGAATTTACCTTGGATCTTCCTGTTGTTAAGGAAGCAAAGCTTGAGGTGAAAACAGTACTCGGCAAAGAGACAGAAAGATTGTTGAGAAAAGTTAAGGCGCCTGCTGATGTATGCGTGCTTTTGGT
>NZ_LWGE01000925.1:0-336 GCF_001635315.1 Oleiphilus sp. HI0123 | reverse complement strand
GGTTATTTATGTTGGTGATGTAGCGCTGTCTGATGGCTCGAGAGAAGATAAAGGAGTCCTCTCTGGTTTGTCTATTGATGATGCGCAAATCATAGCAAGCCAGGATGATATTGATAGTGAAGGGGTGACAGTTTCAGTCGTGGCGGGAGGTCTGACTAGTATTTCCGTCAGCTCTGCTGATGAAATGCTCTATGCGGAAGAAAGTAGTCAATTTTCAGCGCTGGGTGATTATGGCTCAGACCCCGTTGATATAACTGAAAACGTCCAATGGGGGTCTTCTGATATAACAATTCTGGCATTCTCTGATACCGACACTGGCTTGGCTGAACTACTGCT
>NZ_LWGE01000924.1:0-458 GCF_001635315.1 Oleiphilus sp. HI0123 | reverse complement strand
GAGTGACCACAGGACATGACTTGGCGCGCCCGATGATTGTCAATTTGGGGTCATCAACGGGTGACGCTTCTCTCGCGGGTACAGATGGCGCAACTAGTAGTGACGGCCTGGTTAAGGGTACCTATTTGCACGGTATATTTGATTCACCGGAAGCATTGCAAGCACTGCTAGAGTGGGCTGG
Source organism: Oleiphilus sp. HI0123 (assembly GCF_001635315.1). Taxonomy (NCBI): domain Bacteria; kingdom Pseudomonadati; phylum Pseudomonadota; class Gammaproteobacteria; order Oceanospirillales; family Oleiphilaceae; genus Oleiphilus; species Oleiphilus sp. HI0123. The sequence continues at coordinate 277 of NZ_LWGE01000924.1, read as the reverse complement.
ACTAAGATCAGATACCACTGTCAACCTTGAAGAAGTGCGTGAGAAGCAGTTGGAGCGCTTAGCCAATGCTTTTGAGTCAGCGATTGATATGGATAAGCTGATAGAGTTACTGGAGCAGACCGGATGAAAAGACTCATTCTTGGAGGGGTAAAATCTGGCAAGAGCCGATATGCAGAACAGCAAGCAGAGCTAGTTATGGCAAACAATAGTGCATCGTCGATTTGTTTGCTTGCCACTGCACAAGCACTGGATGAGGAGATGGCAGCACGAATTGAGC
>NZ_LWGE01000923.1:0-763 GCF_001635315.1 Oleiphilus sp. HI0123 | reverse complement strand
AGTAAAGGAAGCGTTGAGAGAGAGCTTATGGACATGCTCGCCATGGCGCTGTTGCATATACTGGCCAAATGAAAGATAAGGCCTTCCAGCCACAACACTCACAACTTAAACCATTTGACTTGATTGCATATCCATACCCGGCTTGCCAAACCAATAACCGTTGCAATCCTGATCGCTCAGCGCAATTTCACTCGACTGGCCATCAAGCGCATCACGGAAGCGACGAATGATGTCACTCATACCCTCAGCACGAGGGCTTAAGCGCAAGACATCAACATCGAATTTTTTCATTTCAGGCACCTGTGCAAGCAGGTTATAAACCGACGAAGACTGCGTTTGGATGCCGTTAATATTAAATAGGGCCTGTTGCTCCTGACTCTTTACTTCTAGCCCTTCCGGGTAGTGAATGCAGCTAAAGCGACAATCATCCTTGGGTAAGTCCAGGTAACGTGCGGTAAAACACCGCGCGGAGTAAGCGAGAGGAAGATGGCCATAGCTGAAGACTTCGGTTTCAATCTTCTCACGGATACCAAGATCACTTGCCTCGTCGTGAATGGTTTGTAAGCAATGGCCCGAGAGCTCAACCGGCATAACCCAACGTCGAGCACCGTTTCTGACCATAATCGATAAAGTGCGTGCATTGTAGATATTGGTGCTAGGACCACAGACAAAGGGTACTCCTTTGCGCGATAGTAATTGCACTGCAGAGATATCGTTCGCTTCAACTTGAACCGGGGCGTTTTCACAAATATTCTTTAAGGTG
>NZ_LWGE01000922.1:0-291 GCF_001635315.1 Oleiphilus sp. HI0123 | reverse complement strand
CAGACTTGAACCTGCCCGATGAAAGTGATGGCGCTGCTGCAAAGCTAGTGGCAGAAAAGAGTATTCCATGTATCGCTTTTACCGGCAACTTTAGTCCAAATCTACGTGAGATGGTTTTATCCTTGGGCGTATCCGATTATGTGTTGAAGAACGGGCAGCAGGATATCAGTTACGTTGTGCAGGTGATTAATCGAATGTCTGCCAATCGGAGTATGGAGGTTCTGGTCGTTGATGATGCACCGTCATCCAGAGATTTTATGAGTGCATTGCTCGAGAAGCAGTGTTTTAGTG
>NZ_LWGE01000921.1:0-6950 GCF_001635315.1 Oleiphilus sp. HI0123 | reverse complement strand
GGATCGGCTCTGGCACAGGTTTATAAGCAAATGGGTGCCGTCACGCCAGATGTCGACGACCCGGAAGATTTAAAAGCTTTCTTTGCTGTGATTCAGGGTTTGAATCAAGATGGCAAATTGCTGGCTTATCACGATCGTTCTGATGGCGGCTTATTTACAACCCTGGCGGAAATGTCATTCGCTGGGCGTGTAGGTGTTGACGTTAAGCTGGACTTGTTGGCTGAAGACTCCAGCCACTTCGCGCGAGAACTTTATAATGAAGAGCTAGGTGCAGTCATCCAGGTTAAGCAAGGTGATACTGAAGAGGTTCTTCAGCAATTCACTGCTGCGGGCTTAGGTGAGCATACGCTAGTAATTGGCCAGACCAACGAAGACGATAAGATTCGTTTTGCTTTTGATGGTCAGTCAGTTATTGAGGAATCTAGAGCTTACTATCAGAGAATTTGGGCAGAAACGAGCTATCGAATGCAATCGGCACGTGATAATGCCGAGTGTGCTCAAGAAGAATACGATACATTACTGGATGAAAAAGACCCTGGCTTGAACGCTAAACTAAGCTTCGATCCGAACGAAGATATCGTTGCGCCTTATATCAATACTGGTGCCAAGCCAAAGGTTGCGGTACTGCGTGAGCAGGGCGTTAATGGACAGATAGAGATGGCAGCTGCCTTCACCAAGGCAGGCTTCTCAGCCGTTGATGTTCATATGAGTGATCTCTTGGCTGGCAGAACAGCCTTAAGTGATTATAATGCGTTAGTCGCTTGCGGCGGCTTCTCTTACGGCGATGTTTTGGGCGCTGGTGAAGGTTGGGCGAAATCGATCTTGTTCAATAGCAGCGTGAGAGATCAATTCTCGGCCTTCTTTGAGCGTCAAGATACTTTAGCGCTTGGCGTTTGTAATGGCTGTCAGATGATGTCTAATCTTCGTGAGCTGATTCCTGGTTCAGAGCATTGGCCTCATTTTGTGCGCAACCGTTCTGAGCAGTTTGAAGCACGTGTAGCGCTCCTGGAAGTACAATCGTCTCCTTCTTTGATCTTGAATGGTATGGCGGGCTCTCGACTTCCTGTGGCAGTAGCGCACGGAGAAGGGCGAGCTGAATTCGCGAGTGAGCAAAAACTGGCGTCCCTGATGTCGTCTGAGCAATTGGCTTTAAAATACGTAGACAATTATGGGCAGACAGCGACTCGTTATCCTGCTAACCCGAATGGCTCTCCAGAAGGCTTAGCCGGGGTTTGTTCTCAGGATGGACGTGTGACGATTATGATGCCTCACCCTGAGCGTGTTTATCGTACTTTGCAAAACTCTTGGCACCCTAAGGACTGGGGAGAAGATGGTCCTTGGTTGAGGATTTTCAGAAACGCGAGAAAATGGTTCGTTTAACGAACCATTTTTTTTGCCTGGGTTTTGTCTAGAAAGATTGGTTAAATGCTCCGAATTTGGGCGTGTAACAAAATGTTAAAATCTGTATTTCTTTGTGAAAACTGCGACGTCGAATATTTGTCGACTTGATCGATAATTGACCTTCAAATTACGTTTCAAATAACGAAATATTGACAGGCTCTCAAAAAGACAACGTTTTTGCTGGTTTTTATGCACACATTTGAGGCGCTTGCTATATAAGTGAGTAAAAAACTGAGGCTTTCTACACTTTTCTTTGTTGACATATTTAACGTATTGATAATAAAGGGTTTATTTGCTTCGGTTAAAAAAGTGTCAATTTGTATGAAGTTCAGTGTTTATCAGTGTTTAGGGCGTTTTCCCAAAAACTTTCCCCAGAGTTATCCACAGTTTTTGTGGGTAAGTTAAAATTAAATCTAACACTTGTTTGAAACACCTGTATTGGCGGGCTTTACACGTAAATCTGTGTAACCTTAATAAATGAATCAAGTGTACGGTAGGGTATATGGTATGTATAAGTTATGTTTTTTTGTGCCTGTCGAGAATGCGGAAAAAGTTAAGGATGCGGTTTTTTTGACAGGTGCAGGTAGGATAGGTTGTTATGATCGGTGTAGCTGGGAAACTTTGGGGGCTGGACAATTTAGACCTTTATCTGGTAGCAAGCCAGCGATTGGTCAGATTGATGAAATTGAAAAAGTTCAAGAGCTAAAGGTTGAATTGGTTTGTTCGGATGAGTGTATCAAACAGGCCGTGTCAGCATTGAAGCAGGCTCATCCTTACGAAGAGCCTGCATACGAAGTATTTCGTTTGGAGGAGGGCTTCTAGTGTTCCCTAGCTCATTAGCTGATTAAGGCTGACTGGTGTGACTCTGAGCACTTCATCAATGGTTGTTAAGCCATTTGCTATTTTATTTGCGCCGCTTAGCCTTAGTGAATACATCCCTTCTTTAATTGCTTCTTTTCTGAGCTCTGCTACTTGACCGCTTTCGTGTATGTGCCCTTTTAAGCTTTCGGATAAGGGCATGATTTCATAAACGCCTGCTCGACCGCGATAGCCTGTTTGTCGACATTCTTGGCAGCCGACGGGTTGTTGCGCATTTTGAGGCAAAGGTGTTTTCCAAGGTCTGGTAAGCATTTTCCAGTCTTCCTCTTCAAGCTCGACAGGTGTCTTGCAGGACGTACAAAGGGTTCTAACCAGCCTTTGGGCCATCACGCCCAATACCGTTGCTTTTATTAGGTATGGAGGGATGCCGAGTTCCATTAATCGCGTGATTGCGCTGGGTGCGTCATTAGTATGCAGTGTCGAAATAACCAGGTGGCCTGTCAGGGCAGCTTGTATTGCCATCTCGGCTGTTTCCAGGTCTCTTATTTCACCAATCATTATGATATCGGGGTCTTGTCGCATAAGGGCTTTAATGCCGCTGGCGAAATCCAGGTCGATATTTTGTTGGATCTGCATCTGATTGAAGGCAGGTTCTACCATTTCAATCGGATCTTCAATCGTGCTGACATTAACTTCGGGTGTCGCGAGTTCACGCAAGGTCGAATAGAGCGTTGTCGTTTTTCCTGAACCGGTCGGGCCGGTAACGAGAATAATGCCATTTGGCTGACCGGTCATTTGCTTCCAGCGTTTTAAATCTTCGCTAGAAAAGCCTAACTCAGAGAATGAGCATTGTAAGACTTCCGGATCGAAAACACGCATTACTAGTTTTTCGCCAAAGGCGGTAGGCAGGGTTGAAAGACGGAGCTCTATTTCCTTCTCATTGCTGTTACGTGTTTTTATTCGGCCATCTTGTGGTTTTCTTTTTTCGGCGACATTGAGGCGACCTAGAATCTTGAAGCGGCTGGTAACCGCGATGCCTACTTTGGCGGGAAATTCATAGACGTTATGCAGTACACCATCAATTCGAAAGCGTACTTGTGAGATTTCCCGGCGTGGTTCAATGTGAATATCGCTAGCGCGCTGCTCAAAAGCATATTGCAGAAGCCAGTCAACAATGTTGATGATGTGTTGATCGTTAGCGTCCGGGTTGCCTTGCGCGCCAAGTTCCAGCATTTGTTCAAAGTTCTGTGAATGCTGCGAGGAAGTTTGTGCGCCAGCCTTATTAACAGAGTTTGCCAGGTGATAAAATTCGACAGTATATTTTCTTAGATCAGCAGGAGAGACGATGACTCGGCTAATGTTCTTCTTGAGAATGTGCTTTAGATCGTTTTCCCAATGATCAACAAAAGGTTGGGCGCTGGCGATGACGGCTTCTTCTGAGTTGATTTCGACTGCCAGAATATGATGCCGCTGAGCGAAAGCAAGTGACATCACGTTTGCTACTTTCTGACTATCAATTTTCAGAGGGTCGATTTGGAAAACCTCTTGCCCGCTCCATGTAGAAAGCCAGTTAAGCAAGGATTCTATGCTGATGGCTTCCCCGGAAGGTTTACTTAGTTCAGCGTTCGCTATGATTTCTAAAGGGTGAAGCTTTGCCTGCGCACTTCCTTTTGGCGCGATCAGCAGCGCCTTCGCATCTTCCTCACTTAACCACTTATCTTGCTGCAATTGGTGAACGATTTGCCCGAAAGTGAGTGGCTCAGAATGTGAAAATTGCTGCTGCATTAAGGTTTACTCTCATGTAACTAAAGCTAACTGATTAGTTAGCTAATCTAGAATAGCGCTCGGCCCAGAGCGCGTTCCCACTTTATATAAAACATAGCAGATAAAAAGATGTTGACGGTTAATAAAGTGATAACCAGGTCTAAGCCTGCGCCTTGAGATAGAAAGGCTTCGACAACTGCTTGAGTAAAATAGAATAAAACGATAAAACAAAGCCACGTATATGAACGCAGGCTATCTTTAATTAAGCCAGGCAGAATGATCAGCAATGGGGAGAGTTTGACGCTTACGACGACCCAGGGTGAGCTTCCTTCGGGTAGGTAGCTTGGAAGGCTGGTGATGATCATCATTAGAATAAGTAAAAGGTAGGAAGCCCAAGTAATGCAGTAGGCGACTACGTTTTTTCTTGGGCGCTGTGGTGTTTGAGACATTCGGTGTTCCATTACAATTGAGGTGAGCTTGGTGTCGACAGTCCGACTTCACCCTCAAACTTATACCGTAGAGGGCGCTTCGAAGCATATATCGTTTATATAAGTTCGAGTACGTTTTCTGGTGGGCGACCCAGAACTGCTTTGTCGCCTTTAATGACAATAGGGCGTTCGATGAGCTTTGGGAATTTCGTCATCGCGTCAATTAATTGGGCGTCGCTAAGTGTTTTATCTGCTAGCTCGTTGTCTTTGTAAGCTTGCTCACCTTTGCGAAGAAGTTCGCGGGCGCCAATGCCTAACTTACCAAGTATCTCTGAGATTTTTTTGGCGTCTGGCGTATCATCTAAATACAGAACAATTTCAGGCTGGATGCCTTTCTCTTCGATAAGCGCTAAGGTTTGGCGTGATTTAGAGCAGCGAGGATTGTGGTATATTTGTATCGTGTCGGTCATAGTTAATCGTCCAGCGTGGTAAAATTAGATGGCATATTGTAACAGGAGTCAGGCTTGAGAATAAAAACACTTTTGCCCTTTGTATTGTTTCTTTTTCTAAGTGCCTGCTCTGAATCTGTTTTCGTCTTTTCTGATGGTCGCCAGCAAGCGCTAAACTCATATAAGGGGCAGTGGCTATTAATCAATTACTGGGCAGAATGGTGCCGGCCCTGTCTCGATGAATTACCAGAATTGAACAAGTTAAATAAAGGTGAGGCCTTCCAGGTTCTGGGTTTTGACTTCGATAAAGCGAAAGGAGAGCTCTTGGATAGCAAGGTTAAGCGGTTGGGAATAGATTTTCCGGTGCTTGATGCAGACCCGTCTAGCATGTTTTCTCAGAAATTGCCGAGTGGCCTGCCAGCGACAATGTTAATAAACAAGCAGGGGAAGTTTGTTAAGTGGTTAATGGGGCCGCAAACGGCAGAGTCGATCAATAGGCATTTAGGCTTGGAGTAAAAGTAGCTGTTTTTACTCTGAGCTCAAATATTGTTAAGCCAGAGTTGATACGCGCTCTGCTTCTTGGATTACCCGTTTAGGGCACCTGTCCATCACCACTGATATTCCTGCTGCACGTAACTTGGCTGCAGCAGTTTCATTGATGACGCCAATCTGCATCCAAACAACCTTGGGTTGTAGAGTTTTCGGAAGTGCTAGCACTTCGTCACATATCGATGCAGCGGCTTCAGAGTTTCTAAAAATATCGACCATGTCGACCTTAATGGGCAGCTTGGTGATGTTTTTGATTACCGTTTCACCTAACAGATTCTGGCCTTCTAGGTCTGGGTTAATCGGTGTGATTTTGAAACCTTTGTTTTGCAAGAAGTTCATGACTTCATTACTTGGTCTTTCGGGTTTTTGACTGGCACCAACTAAGGCAATTGTTTCAACTGAGTTGAGTAGATCTATCAACTGGTTGTGGTTAAATTGTGTTTTGATAAGGTTCACCAATGCGTCTGATACGGGAATTAAAGTCGTAAAAAATAAGCGCTAAGATGCTTCGACAAGGCCTTAAGTCATGCTAACATCTCAGCTCCTACAATATGTCATCGCGATACCTCATGCCAGCAAAATTTGTTCATCTCAAGTTACATACTGAATTCTCCCTTACCAACGGTTTGGTAAGGATCAAACCGCTGATTAAACAGTTGGTCGATGAGGAGTTTCCGGCGGTCGCGATCACTGATCAATCTAACCTGTGTGCACTCGTCAAGTTCTATAAGTCTACGCGCGGTTCTGGTATCAAACCGATCGCCGGGGTTGATATTTGGCTCGAAAACGAAAGTGAGCCAGACAATCCAAGCCGTCTTACCTTGTTGGCAAAGACTGACAAGGGTTACCTTAATATGACCGAGTTGGTCTCGAAGGGTTTTACTGAAGGGCAAGATTATGGCAAAGCGGTCATCACGAAAGAGTGGTTGAAGGAAGCATCAGAAGGTCTGATTGTTTTGTCCGGTGCGAAAGATGGAGAAATTGGCCGTGCTTTGTTGGCTGGGAGAGAAGACCTTGCTGTTGAGCTCTTGGAGCACTGGATGTCGGTTTTTTCTGATAGTTTCTACCTTGAACTTCAGCGTACTAATCGCCCTAATGATGAGGAATGCGTTCATCTGAGTGTTGCGCTAGCCGAGAAGTTATCGTGTCCGGTTGTTGCGACAAACGATGTGCAATTTCTGGCTGAGTCTGATTTTGAGGCTCACGAAGCCAGGGTTTGTATTTCAGACGGTGAAACACTCGATAACCCAAACCGGGAAAAGCTCTATAGTGACGCTCAGTACCTTAAAAGTGCTGACGAGATGTTGGCCTTATTCGAAGATATTCCCGAGGCCGTTGAAAACACGATAGAAATCGCTAAACGCTGCAATGTGGAAATTCGTTTGGGCGAGTACTTTCTGCCTCAATATCCCGTGCCTGAAGGCATGACAATGGATGAGTTTTTTCGCAAGCTTTGTCATGACGACCTGGATGAGCGCTTAAAAGTAATTTTGGCTAATTGTCCTGAAGACGAGCTTGAGGAACGGCGAAAACCTTATCT
>NZ_LWGE01000920.1:0-405 GCF_001635315.1 Oleiphilus sp. HI0123 | reverse complement strand
CTCATCGCGAAGACTAGTACTGCGGTGGCATAAACATACTCTGGTTGAACCTCTTTGTAATCCAGAATAATCACCTTTCGCGCTACCGCCATTAGGGCAGTAGCCATCACAATCTTTACATGAATCACATCATCACGTAGATAGACGGTAATATTGATAAGGATCTCAATGGCAATCAAGACTGCCATGAACGCCCCAAACGTTGCCAACATATCAGAGATAGTGAGTATAAACAGCGGCGGTGTTATGAGCTTTTGATACAGTGTCCAGCCAACATCAATAACGCCCATCACAATAACGACAGCCATCAATATTGAGAGTAACCGGACGCAGTACCGAACCAAGACATAAATACGAGAAATCAAAATACTTTCAGTGTCATTTTTCATCTTAAGTGTCCTATCT
>NZ_LWGE01000919.1:0-287 GCF_001635315.1 Oleiphilus sp. HI0123 | reverse complement strand
GGAAAGTACACGCCTATATCAAAGAGGCTAATTAAGGGTAGCAACTCAATTTCGAGTGAAGACGTTGCTGAAGAGCGAGATTGCATACTTGCTGAAGGTTTCACGGTTTGTGAAAGCAGAGCAGAACTGTCTGCGGCGAAAATTGATAATTCAGATAAAGGTGATGTGGCAGCCGTTATAGCCAATACCAACCCCTTATTCAAGTTACATAATAAGTAAGCGCTTGCTGAAAAAAAATTAAACGAGAGCTTTGCCTCGTAGTAGTTGTCGCAGTCGAATGAGAAATA
>NZ_LWGE01000918.1:0-397 GCF_001635315.1 Oleiphilus sp. HI0123 | reverse complement strand
TCAAAATCAGTGCCCAACTTAGCAGCCAGGAACACCCCTTACAGACAGAAAGTTCCCTGAACCATATTCCCATGGCAGCATTAATTATTAATGAGACAGGCCGAATAATTGACATCAATGAGCGAGCTGAGCACTTCTTCAATGCCAGTCAGCACTGGCAAATTGATCAGGGTTACCTGAGCGCGGAACACCTTCGGCTGAACACAGAGCTTATGCCATTAACCGGCGACCAAAACTTCAGCATCATCTCACTAGCACTTGAACCCGTCGACTCAGCTGTAGAAAGCCTCAGCACTAAAAAGGCATACCAAGGCAAACCTAAGCTGGTCCATCTTACCGCCTTGCCAGGCAATGAGGAGATATGCAGCTCAGCCAGCATTTTTATCTCTGTTTTCAA
>NZ_LWGE01000917.1:0-267 GCF_001635315.1 Oleiphilus sp. HI0123 | reverse complement strand
CATCGGCTACATACCATCAATATTGATGATACAGAGCTGAACCTGAATGCAACAATCCCTAATGAATCGGCTCCGGAAGCTATCGGAAAACCAGGAGAGTCAATCTACAGTGTTCGATTTGACGGTGACAAAGCTTATATCGTGACCTTTAGACAAATCGACCCATTTTATGTACTTGACCTATCTAATCACGACTCTCCTCGCGTCGCAGGTGAATTAGAACTGCCCGGCTTTTCAAACTACCTTCACCCCTTCGGCGATACACTT
>NZ_LWGE01000916.1:0-642 GCF_001635315.1 Oleiphilus sp. HI0123 | reverse complement strand
AAGTTCGTCTAGCACATTGCTATCTTTTACCTGATCCAAAATCGCTTTTCGGAGATAGACTTCGCGCTTGTCGTCCATTCCCATTGCCTGGTAATACTCATCGACTAGCGACTCTAACTCGGCTAGTGGTCCATAGGTTTCAGCCCTTGTCATGGGTGGCATTAGATGATCGATAATGGCCGCTTGGGTTCGCCTCTTTGCTTGAGCACCCTCACCTGGGTCATTCACAATAAACGGATAAAAATGCGGCATAGGGCCAAGCGCAATATCAGGCCAACATTCTGATGATAAGGCCGAGCCTTTTCCGGGTAACCATTCCAGATTGCCATGTTTACCAACATGAATCACCGCTTCCACCTTATAGACATGTCTCAGCCAAAAATAGAAAGCTAAGTAGTTGTGCGGTGGGATCAAATCCGGGTCATGGTAGTTTGCGACCAGATCAATATTGAATCCTCGTGCAGGTTGAATACCAACAAAGATCTCGCCCAAACGAATACCCGATATCATCAGTCGCCCTTGCCGAAACTTGTTGTCGTCCTCTGGCTGTCCCCACTGATCTATTACTGCTTTCTGTGACGATTCGGGTAACGCAGAAAACAGCTTCTTATAGGTCTCGACACAAAGACTTTGCCAACATGG
>NZ_LWGE01000915.1:0-270 GCF_001635315.1 Oleiphilus sp. HI0123 | reverse complement strand
AAGCAGCGGGCTCACAATCCGAGAAGCTGGCACACTTTATTCTTCTTCAAGAGCTAATCCCCAATAGCAGCTATGAGCTACGATATGTGTTGGCTGACATTGTGGGCAACCAAACATCTTTCCAAACAATTTCTTTTAACTCCGGTAGCTTGATCGATCTACCCTTGCCTGCTTTCAGCTCGCAGCCGGACGCAAGCTTTATTTCAACAAACACAGCGCTTGTTGAATGGGCTAATACCGATCAAGCAATTGGCCAGGTAAGCTTTGGTA
>NZ_LWGE01000914.1:0-591 GCF_001635315.1 Oleiphilus sp. HI0123 | reverse complement strand
TTTACCAGGATCAACAAAGAAAGTAACCGAAGCGCTATAGTCATCATGCGCCTCAGGGATAGCGTTAACATTTGCATAAGTATAACCTTCTGCACCTAAAGCACGAGAGATAAGGTCAGATGTAAGTGTCAGTTTCTGACGTGAAAATACGTCACCCGGTTTTAACATAACAAGCTTTTCTAACACTTCCTTCTCTAGAACAAGGTCTCCCTTCAAGTCGAAGTCCTTTAACGTATATAACGGGCCTTCTGAAATATTAACCGTAACGAAAACATCTTCTTTATGTGGTGAAATCGAAACTTGAGTCGACTCGATGGCAAACTTGATATAACCATTATCCAGATAGAAAGAACGTATACGCTCTAAATCGCCACTCAGCTTTTCTTTTGAGTATTTATCATCACTGGTAAATACTGACCAAAAACTTGGCATCTTGAGCTCCATCAGCTCAATTAGTTCTTCATCAGAAAATGCTTGGTTACCAACGATATTGATATGAAGAATTGAGGCAACTTCTCCTTCGTTGATATTCAACTTGATTGCCACACGGTTGCGAGGTAATTCTTTAACTTCGGCCTCTACAGAAGCAGA
>NZ_LWGE01000913.1:0-645 GCF_001635315.1 Oleiphilus sp. HI0123 | reverse complement strand
GAGGACTGTGGCGGCCTGGATAAGCTGCTAACGACAGAAGAAGTGAACGATACCGTTTGGTACAGCGAGCAAGATACGGTTGCTTTTGATAGCGGTGGAACCGGCAGCTTCGAAGACCATCACACTGGAACTGAATACACGACTACCTGGTCGATAGATTCTGGCTTTGTTCGCTTTACGGCGACAAGTGCTTCAGGAGTATTCTCTCGTAAGCTAGGCATCTTGTCTGATGGCTTCCCTCATATTTCTACCAAGTTCTTCCATGATGGTGAAGCTAATGACTACATTGCTAGCATGCTGTATGCAGTGAGTGAAGATGCGACTGACAGTGACTCAGACGGTATACCGGATGATATTGATAACTGTCCGACTGATGCAAACAGTGATCAGCAAGATAGCGACCATAATGGAATAGGTGATGCCTGTGATGGGGGAGACACCTCTGGTCATATGTTTACGGTAGAAGAACTTTCTGACCAAACTCGCTTTAATGTTTACTTCGACGATGCGCCAGATGATGGTGGCGACCCTTACTACATTATGGAGTCCATGACCTTTAATTCTGATGGCTCGTTTAGTGCTGAGCTAGATGACAATGCCTTGTCGCGCGGAGAATCACACTATTCAGGTGACTGGAGTATAGAA
>NZ_LWGE01000912.1:0-8533 GCF_001635315.1 Oleiphilus sp. HI0123 | reverse complement strand
TTTCAGTTGTTACAATAATCTTATTCAATAATATAGCCTTAGCTAAGCGCTATTACGGCTCAATGTTCTCTCTCGTAGTAGGTGTAACCTTGCATACTCGAGTTAAAGGTTTTGATCATCTGCTGACGCTCTCGTGCTGTAATTCGTCCTTCTTTTACCGCTCTCTCAGCCGTATTTCGGTAGTTGAGCATCATATTTTTAGGTTGATACTCTACATAGCTGAGTACGTCAGATATGGTGTCTCCATGAATTTCTTTAACGAAATCAAAGCTGCCATCAGCGTTCAGACGCACGCTGACGACATTAGTATCGCCAAACAAGTTATGCAGATCACCTAAGGTTTCCTGATAAGCGCCGACCAGAAACACCCCCAAGTAATACTCTTCACCTTCTTTAATCGGGTGTAATGGGAGTGTTTTTGCTGTGCCGAATTCGTTGATAAATTTATCAATTTTTCCATCGCAGTCACAGGTTATATCCGCCAGCACTGCCTGACGTGTTGGCGTCTCATGCAGCCTGTGAATTGGCATAATCGGAAACAGTTGATCAATCGCCCATATGTCTGGCAGCGATTGAAATAGGCTAAAGTTTCCATAGTAGATATCTGCCAACGATAGCTTAAGGTCTTCCAGGTCTGGTGGCGTTTTATCCATTGTATCTAACAGGTCTGCGATACAATGAAGAACATCGAGAAATAAGTTTTCTGCGATTGATCGCTCTCTTAATGAGAGCTGCCCACGCTTGAATAAAGCACGCACTTCATCACGATAAAAATGCGCATCGTTATAACACTCCTGTACTCGCCGTGGCGATAGGTAGTCTTTTATCTCACGAATCTTTGTGAGTAGTTGATGCTCCTCAGGCGATGGTTCGGGCAGACTGATTGGTTCAAAAATATTGGTATCTAGAATATTGAACAGCAGAATTGAAGAGTAAGCGACAGTTGCTCGCCCAGATTCCGTGACAATCGTTGGGTGAGGAATATTATGGTCGTCCAAGGTTTGCTTGAGAGTATCGACAATATCTTCACAATATTCTTCAAGCGTGTAGTTACGACTTTTATCGTCATTGCTTTGTGCGCCGGTATAATCAACCGCTAAGCCACCACCCAAATCTATATGGGTTAATTCTGCACCCTCACTCATTAGGTCAGTAAAATAGCGGCAGGCTTCTACGACACCACTTCGAATATCATGAATGCTGGGGATTTGTGAACCTAAGTGGCAGTGCAATAATTCGAGGCAGTGCAGCATGTTCTCTTGCTTTAGCTTATCAACCACATCGATAAGTTGTGTGCTAGTTAGACCAAACACACTGCGATCACCGCTCGTTGAATTCCAATGCCCACTGACTTGAGAGGTCATTTTCACCCGCACACCAATGTGGGGTTGAATGTTCATTTGGCGGCTCAATCTTATAATAATGGGCAGCTCGGTTAAGGTTTCAATCACAAAAAAGCATAGGAAGCCCAGTTTGGTTGCTTGTAAACCAAGCTCAATAAACTCTTCATCTTTATAGCCGTTACAGATAATCAAACTGCCCGGCTCTTCAAGTGTCGATAGCGCAGCAATCATTTCAGGTTTACTGCCGACTTCAAGGCCATGCTTGAAACGAGCACCAAAACTGGCAATCTCTTCAACAACCTGCGCTTGTTGATTTACCTTGATCGGATAAACACCCCGATAAGGTGATTGATAGTTTAACTTTTCTATCGCCTCAGCAAAGGCATCATTTAGGCGCTTAATTTGAGCATCTAGAATATTTTCGACTCGCAACAAAACCGGCATCTGAAGGTCCCGATCGATCATTCCTTCTACAATGTTCATCAAAGGAATAGAGACATTCAAGGTTTTCGCCGTGACACAGCCTTCATCAGAAACTCCGAAGTAGTCATTACCCCAGTGATCTATACCGTACCGGTCGATGTTCTGCTTAATTTTACTCGGTTTATCTTGTTGCTGATCCAATACTAGCTCCTGAATCGTTGTTATCGTTTGATGCGAAGAAGTCGACTTACTCGCTTTCAATAGTTGGTAGCTGTCTCTTCCACTTAAGCTTCTTCTCTATCGAAGATATAACCATGCCAGCGATATCTTTACGTGTCGCTGTCTCAATGCCTTCAAGACCTGGGGAAGAATTCACCTCAAGCAATAACGGACCGGAATCAGACCGTATAATATCAACGCCAGCAACCTGAAGACCTAATACTTTAGCAGCCTTCACTGCTAATGCTCTTTCTTCTTTGGTTATTTTTACGATTGACGCCGACCCGCCTTGATGGATATTCGCTCTGAACTCACCAGGGGCTGCTGAGCGCTCTATTGAAGCAACAACTTTTCCATCAATAACAAAACATCGTAAATCTTTGCCATTTGCCTCTTTAATAAATTTTTGCACAAGCAAGTTAGCCCTCAAAGACTTGAAGGCGTTGATAACACTTTCTGCTGCTTTTTTTGTTTCGGCCAGAACGACACCTCGCCCCTGTGTGCCTTCAAGAAGTTTCACGATCAAGGGTGCGCCGCCCACCATTTCAATGAGGTCATTTGTGTCTATTGGTGAGTTAGCAAAACCAGTCGTTGGAATATTGATGCCACTCTTGAGCATGAGTTGCAAAGAGAACAGTTTGTCTCTGGACTGTGAAATTGCAGCTGAGGAGTTCGTTGTATAGATCCCCATGCTTTCAAATTGGCGAGCTAATGCGGTTCCGTAAAATGTCACGCTAGGTCTTATTCTTGTAATGACAGCATCCAAATCATTAAGTATCGTTCCTCCGCGATAATGCGCTTCAGGTTCCAGTGCATCCAGTTTCATATAGCATTGCTTAACATTGAGGAAAACCATTTCATGGCCTCGCTCTTCGCCAGCCTCCAGTAATCTCTGGTTGCTATACAGCTCTTCATTGCTTGCGAGCAGGGCGATCTTAAGACCACTCTTTTCAGGTTCCTTTTTTCCATAATATCCATCGATTGTTTCTTGTGAAATTGCACCCATCAAGTCTTCTTGTTCAGGGTCAACAAGCATCCGGCCTACCATAGCTTCTCTCCCAAGAAGCATTCTGAAACCCATGGAGTCTCTATTAGCAAGCGTTAACTCTACTTCCCAAATCATTTCACCAATTTTTAGTGGCGCTTGCACAACAAAACGGGTTTCTGAGACGCCACTAGAGCTTTTAACAACTCGCTTGTCTATGATCGGGCGCTCACACCTGATAACTGTACGGCGATTATTCTGAAGCGGGTGCACTTCAAAACTCACCCATGCAGCCCCATCTCTACGAAATTGCTGAATGTTGAAAGCATGAATAGACGATGTTTTTGCCCCCGAATCCACACGCGCTTTTATGGCCGGGATTCCTAGCTCGGGAAATGCGCACCACTCCTCGCTACCAATGACTACTTTGTTATCGCTTGGTGACATAGGTGACTCCGGTGTGCGAATAGGTTGAATATAAAAGACGTATAGCGTTACTGGTGAGGGAACGGAATCACTAATCAGTGGATTCAGTTTCCTCAGGGTCGCATGTTTGCCAAATACCATCACTATCTTGATAGGAGCCGTATTGAGCGCATTGCTCTTCTTTAGTTTGAGGTTCTTCTGCGAGAGAAAAGTTCGGAATCAACATAGGTATGACCAAGGCCAGAACAGCGATGAACTTATTCATATTCATGTTCATAATTTCCTGATAAATAAAAATTATCGATTAGTAAATTAGATCCCCTTATTGAGAAGGCCTAATCGCTTAAGTTGCTGTCATCATCATAAGATGAAAAATCTACTGATGAAGAAGGCTGGGCGCCCATAGAAATGTGTAAGCGCTGCCTTTGATTGCTTACTTCTAAGAAGCGTTTCCACGCTCTTTCATGAATGCTAGAGGCCTCTTTTTTCCCCATAAAAACGGATACAAACTCTTTCTCTTCATCACACCTAGGCTTTAGCTCTCCGCCATAGAGAGCCTTGTATGACTTACCATAATCTTCGAGTAATTGTGCTTGTTCTTTAGTAAAGTGGCCGCTTCTTGCTATTCCTTTTGGAAAATGCTCTATAGCCCAAAATTTACCCGTTGTGTGGAATGCTTGTTTATTAGCCATATTTTTGCCTAATATAATCTAACCATCTTATTTCGCGCGATTATGCTTTCAATCGATTTATGCTGTAAAATGAACTTTTTTTCTAATTACGATAAATATTTTTAATCGATATGAATACAGATCTTCTGCGCACTTTTATGGAAGTTTCCAAGACTCGACACTTCGGGAAAGCAGCAGAAAATCTTTGCTTAACCCAATCTGCTGTAAGCTTTCGAATTAAGCAGCTGGAAGAAAGTGTTGGAATGAGTTTGTTTACGCGCGAGCGTAATAACATACTATTAACCCCCTCGGGCGAACGTTTATTACCCCATGCTGAAAATGTACTCACATCGTGGCAGTCAGCACTACAGGATGTAGGTGCGGCTGGCCAGCTGGATATGCAGATCGCTTTGGGCAGCACCTCAAACCTCTGGGACACTTTTCTACAGTCACTTTTACCAAAAGTGGTCGATACCTTTGACGGTTTAAACATTCGGACTGAAATTAGCAGTCCTCAAGATTTGACGAGGGCCTTGTTAGGTGGACGTATCGATATAGCTGTTTTACTAGACCCGCCAAGTGTTACGGAATTAGTTCTCACTAAAATTGGCAAGGTCGAGTTAATGTTTGTATCTGACCAAAACTGGGCTGCAACTGAAGAGCTTGCCAAAACTAAACATATTTTTGTTGACTGGGGAACATCTGTAAATGTCCTTCAAGCTCGCCTCTTCAATCAACCACACACACCGATTCTACATACAGGACAAACTCATATAGCCTTGGAATTTCTAATGACATACGGTGGGGTAGCTTTATTACCAAAGGTACTCGTTGAACAGTTTGTTCAATCTAAGCAGTTATTCCCTATTCACGGTGCCGAGTCATTTGTAAGGGAAGTTTATGCTGTTCATAGTGATGCGTCGCAAAAACAAGATATCGTTTCATCCGTAGTTGATTTGCTAAAAGAAGAAGATCTAAAGCCAGCGTTTGTGTGATCTGAGCACCCAATGGAAAAATTCACCTTTAAATTAATTAACCAGTACGAGGGGCGTAGAAAGCTCGTAAGCAGACATTACCGAGCGCCATAAGAATAAGCGACCTTGTATGGCGATAATTTTAATTACAGTCTAATATTCATTTAATGGATGCTTTATAAATAATAACCCATACCTTTCTAATTCTGCGGATACTTGATGTTTTTAAAAGAATCTACTGTAACTCTTTGGCTTTCAAAGCTTGCTAGCGGAGAAGTGACAGAAACAAATGCCCCAGCATGGCTGTTACCGTTCGTAAAAAACGAGTCTGACGCCGATCTTCTTAAAATCGCCGACAAGACAGTTGATTCGGCAAAAGTGGTATCAAGGTTTGGACGTGAAGGTTTACAGCTAAACAGCCGGTTAGATGAGGTTGTATCCGAATCGATTCAACTAGCGAGCGCTATCGAAGAAATGTCTGCTACCGCGCAAGAAATAGAGTCACTTGGTCAACAGGTACTTGAGCGTGCCCAGCATACATGCGATGAGGCTGGTAGAGGCAGTGACGCCCTTAGTTTACTTGTTCAAAAACTAGACTCAATTGAATCATCTATCAAAGATGTTGGGCGTAATGCCGAAACTTTTGTTGAACAAACTAAAAGTATCATTCAGTTGACGACTACTGTTAATGAAATCGCTGATCAGACGAATTTACTCGCGTTAAACGCTGCTATTGAAGCCGCACGAGCAGGAGAGTTTGGACGCGGATTTTCCGTAGTCGCCGATGAAGTGCGTGGACTCGCTCACCGCAGTGCTGAAGCAGCGAGTGAAATTCAATCTATTGTGAGCGGTGTAGTAAATGGAGCTAATGATGTAGAACGCATCGTAGGAGAAACTATTGGTGTACTAGAAGACTCTCATCAAGACCGAAAACAGTTAGTTCAAACAATTTCTGATGCTCAAACCGCTGCTACAGAAAATGTTGATGCAACAGCTCAAATTGCCTCAGCAGCAACAGAGCAAGCTTCCGTAGCACAAGATATGGCAAGAGGTGTGCAAAATACCGCTGATGGCATTAATGAATCATTCACCATTTTCAAAGATATGTATAAAAATGTCGAATATCTACGTGACCTGCAAGTAGAGTGTTTGAGCTACTTTGATGTAAGCAACGATGATGTACTGCTTCGCATGGCCAAGAGTGACCATATTGTGTGGGTAGATAAGGTTATCCGTTTTGCATTATTTGGACAAAACAGCGTACAAGAGAGTGAGCTAAAAGATCATACCCAATGTCGCCTTGGGAAATACCTAATGTCTGATAAAGGACAGCAGCTAAGTTCCAAGAGTCGCTTCAAAGAGCTTTATGAAGATGTTCATCCGAAAGTACACGCTAAGGGCATAGAAATCTATAAGGTCGCACGAGCAGGCGCTGAACCATTATCTCTGCAGGGTGCAGTTGAAGAGCTTATTGGCTTATCAGATAGCGTATTGGATATTCTTAATGAATTTATCCAGCACCGTTAGAATTTCTTAGACCTTGCAATATTACCTCTGTTTCAGAAGGTGAAAAACAGCCCGCCAATATGAGGCTTGTGGCGCTTCGAAATGCTTGCTTTAGATCTCGCCGGCAATGCTAGGTTTAGGTCTGCTTTCAAAAGCAAAAAAAGTGGCGTATTAATCATAGCAACAAATTTAGCGACGCTAAGCTTCATCTATTTTTTTGCACAACTGCAAATTCAAAGCTTAGCTAAAGCACTATTTCTCTAGCTTCAAAAGCACCCTGCGATTCAGCTCTTGCGCCTGAGCCGAGTCTTCTTTTCTGGCTGGTCTAGAGTCACCATAGCCTTTAGCACTGATACGAGCTTCTGCGACTCCCTCAGAAATAAAGAAGTCCATTAAGGTTTCCGCGCGTCTTTCGCTTAGTTCCTGCTCGGAGGTGATTTCGCCATACAAGGATGCATAGCCATTTGTGTGAACCTCAATAACAATTGGCTTTGCTTGCTTTCGAAGCTCTGGTAGCAAGCTATCCAAAATAGACGCCCCTGAACGAGCCAAGTCATAAGACCCTGCATTAAAAAGAACACGAGAACTAAGTTGCAAGCTTAGGTAGGGTTCAGAATCTTCTATTTGAACATGCTGTTTTAAGTTTCCTGTATTGATAAGCGTGGCGAGTACTGAAGCATCAAGTTCGCCACCCTCTTGGCCAATACCGGTCAAATCCATCAGTTCATCAGTGAACACAGACAAATCAGCAGGCTTCTCAACAGGCGCCAAAACAGGTGCCTGCACTGAGCGAAACGTTAAATACAGCAATAAGCCCAGCGCTAGCATGAGCAGGAATAAATCAACAAATATGGAAGAGTTCGAGCCTTGCTCAGACACACCTTCACTTGATTGAAACTTAGCAAGTCGAAGTTTTTCAGACCAAGAGCTTGCGTCCTTCTTCTGAGCCTTCTCTGCGAAGCCATCGACTTTAGATAACATGGCCTTGAAATTATCAGCAGGACGCCTATGGCGTAAGTCTGAATAATTATCTGAGCGATTTAATGCACTACTCATTTACGTTTCTCAAGCAGTAGAAGTTTATTAAGCAGAGCGCTGAAGCCCAAATTTCACTAACATTGGCTTCTTCGAAGCTCGCTTTGGCTTTTTAGTGGTTTGCTGATTAGCTGATAATGCGTTCATGCTTTCGATGTAAGTCATCAAGGTCTCGCGAATCACCGCAGGCGTCCGACGCTCGTGAATCAGAACAATACCTTCTGCAAGCAAGGTAATATGCTGAACCTCTTTTAATCGACGCTGCTCCAGCCTTTCAGCAATCGGTTTGAATACAAAGCTCGCCAGGATTAAACCATAAAAGGTACTAACCAAGGCAAAACCCATAAGGCTTGCCGCCTCAGAAACGGCTCTGCCCTGCTCCAAGATAAAAGCTATATTGAGCAAGGCCAGCACGGTACCGGCAATACCAAAAGTCGGTGCAAGATTCGCCAGGGTGCGGAAGATGCCTATATAGCGCCCTTCATTTAAATTTACCTGGCTAATCTGCCAATTGAGAAGTGAAAGAATATCGTCGCTTGGCTGGCGATCCCTGATCATCTGCAGCCCCTTTTTCAAAAAAGGTTTATCCAGTTTTGATAAATCCCGGTCGATCAGGGTGTATTGGTTTCTAAACCAAAGCTGAGCAAAATGAAGAATGATATTGGCTTCGTTTGCCACGTCAGAGTGCTCGGCTTTATTTCTTGGAAAAGCTTGTCGAAATGCGGCAAGGCAATCGTCAAATGAGTGACTCAAGACAGCCCCGGTAAACGTTCCCAAAACCACAAGCAACAAACCTGGAAGGTTCAAAAACTTTAAAGGTTCAAGGCTTGATAAGGCCAGCACCAGAACAAAGGCAGCCAACAGTAATAAAACAAGAGTGCGGCCCGTTAGCTTCTGCCGGGAAAGAGCTTTAAAAGACATGAGATTATTCCATCAATAAATATTTCTAAT
>NZ_LWGE01000911.1:0-487 GCF_001635315.1 Oleiphilus sp. HI0123 | reverse complement strand
TTGGTGCCGTCTTACCTGGAATCAGGTCACACTCACCTTTCCACCATGCTTTCACACCCTCTGGCTGAGCAAGCTCTCCTGGTGTGTCGTGCTGAAGCGGTACCGTGACCAAATCTTTCTCAACACCCAAGTGGCCTTCACAAAGTTCAGAGAACTTCTTGGCAATACCTTTGAAGATATCCCAGTCAGATCTCGATTCCCAAACCGGGTCAATCGCTTTAGAAAGAGGGTGAATAAACGGATGCATATCCGACGTATTCATATCGTCTTTTTCGTACCAAGTTGCTGTAGGTAATACAACATCTGAATACAAGCAGGTAGTCGACATACGGAAGTCTAGCGTCACTAGCAAGTCGACCTTACCCTCGACTGGCGTATCGTGCCACTTAACATCTTCTGGCTTCTTGGCGCCACGTTCATCAAGGTCTTTACCTTGAAGACCGTTCTTAGTACCTAGAAGGTGACGAAGCATGTATTCATGACCCTT
>NZ_LWGE01000910.1:0-514 GCF_001635315.1 Oleiphilus sp. HI0123 | reverse complement strand
GCTAACGACGACAATGTCATTCCCGTTTGCTTGTTGGTCAGGGCCCGCATCGGCCATAGGGGGTTGATTAGTATTGATTGCAGTGACTGTAATACTCACCTCATCAGTTTCGGAGCTTTCAAGACCATCGTTAACATGCAAGGAAAAGACGTAGTTAGCGTCAATATTGGGTGCAACAAAGCTGGGAAAAGCGATGCTTGTATCATTGAGTGTTATGCTTGGGCCGCTAACTTGAGTCCATAAATAACTTAGCGTGTCGCCATCAGAATCAAGACTTTGAGAACTGTCCAGCGTGACCAAGCTGTTCCCGTTAGCGTTTTGGTCATCACCTGCATGGGCGATAGGCTGTGTATTTGAGGTCTGTGGGTCAGAACCGTTGTCAGGGTCAGAACCGTTGTCAGGGTCAGAACCGTTGTCAGGGTCAGAGTCGCTGTCAGGATCAGAACCGTTGTCAGGGTCAGAGCCGCTGTCAGGATCAGAACCGCTGTCAGGGTCAGAGCCGCTGTCAGGGTCA
>NZ_LWGE01000909.1:0-457 GCF_001635315.1 Oleiphilus sp. HI0123 | reverse complement strand
CTTTATTGTTCCCGGCTTAATCATGATGTCAGTGATTACTAACTCCTATGCTAACGTAGTGTCCTCTTTTTTTAGCATGAAGTTTCAACATAGCATTGAAGAAATTCTGGTCTCACCTGTACCTAACTGGGTAGTCTTGTCCGGTTATGTGATGGGCGGTGTTGGTCGCGGTATATCTGTTGGTCTGATCGTGACACTACTGTCGCTGGGTTTTACCGATTTACGTGTTGAAAATATCGCCGTAACGGCCAGCATTGTTATTCTGACGGCTATCCTGTTCTCGATAGGCGGTTTTATCAATGCGATTTATGCGACAAAATTCGATGACATATCGATAGTGCCAACGTTTATATTGACGCCACTTACTTACTTGGGGGGTGTTTTTTATAGTATCAGTTTGTTGCCTGAGTTCTGGCAGGGGGTCTCCCAAATTAACCCTATACTGTATATGGTTAAC
>NZ_LWGE01000908.1:0-603 GCF_001635315.1 Oleiphilus sp. HI0123 | reverse complement strand
TCGACTGGGTTCAATATAGCGGGGCCTGAGCCTAGTTCGAGGTTCGAGTTCGACGCAGAGATAACTTTACGGCTACCTGTCTGTAAGTCGACTTCAAATAGCGCATTGTGATGCCCTTCGGTAATCAAAGCCATATTATTGCCAATGTGCTGAATCGATGTAGGTGCTTCAAGGTTTGGGCCACTACCGTAGCGGTTGCTAACAAAAAGTTCGCGCTGACCTGAAGAAAAGGCAACTGAGAATACGACCTTAAGCTCGGTGTCGTTTACAAGTAATCGTTCATTTTGCTGATCGACGACCAGCTGTTTAAACGTTTTGAACTCTTCACCCTTACCATCGTTTGCTTGGCTCAGTATCGTTCGGTCACCAGTCTCGACATCAATCTCGATAATTGATTTTGAGTCTTCATCAATTAGCCATAATTTGGTCTTTGTGGTGAGCTCCTGGTCTATATCAGTGACTTCAACAACCCCTGCNGCAATATCCGATATGTATGAGAAAGAGCCCGAGGCGCTACCTTGCTCACTTGAAGAAATGATTGAGCTTGTACCTGTTTCTATATCAATGGATAGAACCGTATTATTGCCATTGTCAGAACAGTAG
>NZ_LWGE01000907.1:0-725 GCF_001635315.1 Oleiphilus sp. HI0123 | reverse complement strand
TCCTATTGTTGTAATCAATAAAATAGATCGCCCGGGTGCTCGTCCAGACTGGGTGATGGATCAGGTTTTCGATTTGTTTGATAGCTTGGGTGCGACGGATGAACAGTTAGACTTCCCTGTTATTTATGCGTCGGCGCTGAATGGTATTGCTGGTTCAGACCCTGAGGATATGGCTGACGATATGACGCCGCTGTATGAGATGATCACAGAACAAGTGCCAGCGCCTGATGTAGATCCTGAAGGAATGTTCCAGATGCAGGTGTCTGCATTGGCTTACGACAGCTACGTAGGTGTTATTGGTGTAGGTCGTATTACTCGCGGAACATTGAAGCCAAATCAGCAAGTAATTATTAAAGATGCCAAGGGTAATGAGCGTAAAGGCAAGGTGCTTAACGTCAAAACTCATATGGGGCTTGAGCAGGTTGAGACGCCACTGGCGAATGCCGGAGATATTGTTTGTATCAATGGTATTGATGGCTTAGGTATTTCAGATACTTTGTGTGACCCGGAGTGTGTAGAGGCTTTGCCAGCACTAAACGTAGATGAGCCAACCGTAAGTATGACCTTCGTGGTGAATGATTCTCCTTTTGCGGGCTTGGAAGGTAAGTTTGTTACGACGCGTAATATTAAGGATCGTCTTGATCAAGAGCTTATTCACAATGTGGCATTACGAGTGGCGCCAGGTGATACGCCGGACAAGTTTGTTGTCTCGGGTCGTGGTGAAT
>NZ_LWGE01000906.1:0-754 GCF_001635315.1 Oleiphilus sp. HI0123 | reverse complement strand
GCCGCCGGTTATATGATGGGACGCCCAGACTTCCTGGACATTGCCATTGTGTACGCATTAATCAACTTTACAGGGATGGTTGCGGTACTTCGCTTTTTCGAATACACAGCGCCAATTGAATAAAACTTAAATAATAATGGTTGGACATGTTTGTCTTAGATATTGTTAGTAGCCTCCTGCTAATAGCAGGCGTTTTCTTCGGCTTAAGTGGTGCCGTTGGACTTTTTAAATTCCCGGATTTCTTCACTCGCGTTCACGCAGCGAGTGTCACGGACTCTATTGCAGCCATTCTGATCATAGGCGGTCTCCTCTTGCAGACGTCTTTCGATTTAAATACCGCAAAACTTTTATTCATACTGGTGTTTTTGATGCTTACCAGTCCTACCGCTTCTCATGCTCTTGCTAAGTCAGCCCGTCATGGCGGCTTACTTACAATTGCTGAAACCAAGAAAGAACAACAGGAGCAAACGCACTAATGGCCGAACTGATCGACTTGGTACTGCTTGCTATGTTGGCGCTCACTGCTTTACGCATTATATTTTTGAAAGATTTATTTGCTGTCGTCATGCTCTTCGGAATATATAGTTTTCTGTCAGCATTGATATTCGTAAACCTTGACGCAGTTGATGTCGCGTTCACCGAGGCATCGGTTGGTGCGGGCATATCTACAGTACTCATGCTTGGCACACTGGCATTAACTGGTAGAAAGGAAAAGCAAAGTGCCCACTCTTCAATCCTCCCTTTGGTTGTAGTC
>NZ_LWGE01000905.1:0-499 GCF_001635315.1 Oleiphilus sp. HI0123 | reverse complement strand
TGACTTTCTGGCGCGCGTCAAGGCTACATAGACCAAACTTCGCTCTTCTGTATCAGCTTGTGCAAGTGAGGCTTTATCTGCCCGCCCCTGCAGTGCATACTGTAAGGGTATTAGTCCTTCATTCGCTGAAGCCAACACAACATGATTAAACTCTAACCCTTTGACACGATGGACGGTTGCTAGTTTTATTGCGCCACTCCCTTCATCAGCTCTGTTGGCTTGAATTATTGAGGTTTTGATACCAAGGTTTGCAAAACCTTTACTCAGTTCATTAACTTCACTATTTGTTCGCGCAACGACACAGAAATTTTCGTGGGGCTCTGCTGACTGTTTTACTAAGTTTGAAACATAGGAGCACTGTTCATTTAAGTTCGACAGTGTTTCGATAACTGGAAATTCACCATGACTGAGAGACTTGTACTGATGGTTATCGTCGGTGCCACCATCTAAATCGTCGATATCCCTCCCCTCCAAAAGGTTAATGGCAGAAAGTCTGATT
>NZ_LWGE01000904.1:0-476 GCF_001635315.1 Oleiphilus sp. HI0123 | reverse complement strand
TCTCGCTAACTTTTGGAACAGCTCTTACTTTGAAGTCGCTAAGGGTATGAAGGGCCGCTACCCCAAACACAGATGGCCAGATAAGCCATTAGAAGAAAAAGCCGGACGTTCGATAAAGCGAAAGTGAAGCCCAAAACCTGTGCAGATCCATCCGAGGCTCGCAAGGGGGATGAAACCCTCTGCCTATGGGCATCATATATCCAATTTATGGCGTGCGAATCACCAGTAAACGTTGTTCAGTCATGTCTTCGATTGCATACTTAATACCTTCACGACCCAGGCCGCTGTCTTTCACTCCGCCATAAGGCATATGGTCAACACGCCAGGACGGTACATCGCCGATTATGACGCCTCCAACCTCGAGGATATCCCATGCTTTATTCGCCTTGTATAAGTCCCGTGTAAATATCCCTGCCTGCAGACCGAACTTGCTATCGTTAACTTCTTCCAGCACCGCGTCGAAGTCATTAAAACGT
>NZ_LWGE01000903.1:0-410 GCF_001635315.1 Oleiphilus sp. HI0123 | reverse complement strand
GATAGCTATATTTTCGTCAATCGCATGGGGCTAAAGTCTTGTGAAAAAACCAAAACCGACCTGGCGAATGATCTAAAAAGGAAGCACACAATTGTTCTAGAGCAAGGACTGCTAATTGATAGAGCCATGAACGCACTAACCAGTAGCCTAAGCCAGAAAGCAAGTACACTCTAATTTGTGAATACCGAGAGCAACCAAAGTCTTCGGCTCAGCTTAGCGGCTTTCGCTGCCATTTTGATTCACACAATCTTGGCCCTATTGATCTACTGGCTCGACATATCATTCCTTGAAACCAAGGAAAAGACTATCCCCTTCAAGCTAGTATCTGCAGACAGAAGCTCGCAATTTTCAAGCTCATCACTTAGCGCCGAAGAAAACTCACGCGCAGCACAAGAATATTTAGCGACACT
>NZ_LWGE01000902.1:0-391 GCF_001635315.1 Oleiphilus sp. HI0123 | reverse complement strand
TTATCGTGCCCTGACATACATACAAACCTTGTTTTAGCTATTATTGCTTCTTATGAAGACTCTATGTATTTAAGCAATACGTCGGTAGAGCAAATCCCAAACACCATGCCCTAAACGCTGACCGCGCTTTTCAAACTTAGTTAAGGGGCGGTTTTCAGGGCGTTCAGAGTATTGCCCGGCTCCGGCCACGTTTTCATAGCCTGGCGCGGCTTCCATCACTTCCATCATATGTTCTGCGTAAGGCTCCCAGTCTGTTGCCATATGGAAGACACCTCCGATTTCAAGCTTTGACCTGATTCGCTCAGCAAACTCGCTCTGTACAAGGCGACGTTTATTATGGCGTGCTTTATGCCATGGGTCGGGAAAGAAAAGCTGTAGGCGACTAACGGAA
>NZ_LWGE01000901.1:0-5561 GCF_001635315.1 Oleiphilus sp. HI0123 | reverse complement strand
GCTGGACGACACGGGAACAAGGGTGTTATCTCGGTTATTATGCCAGTTGAAGATATGCCATATGATGAGCATGGTAACCCAGTAGATATTGTACTTAACCCGCTAGGTGTTCCGTCTCGAATGAACGTCGGTCAGGTACTGGAAACACACTTGGGTTGTGCTGCAAAAGGTCTTGGTAAGAAAATTGACCTTATGATTAAACAGCAGAAAGAAGTGCAAGAACTACGTGGCCTACTGGATCAAATCTATAACGGTGTTGCTGATAAGAAAGAAGCGTTGGATACCTTTAGTGATGAAGAGATTCTAGAGCTGGCACATAACCTTCGCGGTGGTGTTCCAATGGCGACTCCTGCTTTTGATGGTGCGAAAGAGTCTCAGATTAAAGAGCTTCTTCGTCTAGCCGGTCTTGATGATAGTGGTCAGGTTCAATTATATGATGGTCGTACTGGGGACTCTTTTGATCGTCCAGTTACCGTTGGCTATATGTATATCCTTAAGTTGAACCACTTGATTGATGACAAGATGCACGCTCGTTCTACGGGTTCATACAGCCTTGTTACTCAGCAGCCATTGGGCGGTAAAGCTCAGTTTGGTGGTCAGCGCTTCGGTGAGATGGAAGTATGGGCGCTAGAAGCTTACGGTGCTGCTTATACGCTACAGGAAATGCTTACGGTTAAATCTGATGATGTTAACGGCCGTACCAAGATGTATAAGAACATCGTTGATGGTGATCACCGTATGGAGCCTGGCATGCCAGAATCATTCAACGTACTTGTTAAAGAAATTCGCTCGCTTGGTATTGATATCGAGCTGGAATCAGAGTAGTTCGCAAGTCAATACAAACAATTACGCGGAGGCGAGCGCTTCTAGATGAAGCGTTCGCGGATAGATAACTCCAATTGGAGCAAAACCGATGAAAGATTTATTAAACCTATTAAAAAACCAAAATCAAACTCAGGAATTCGACTCAATTCGTATTGGCTTGTCGTCTCCAGAAATGATCCGATCTTGGTCATACGGTGAAGTTAAGAAGCCAGAAACGATTAACTATCGTACATTCAAGCCAGAGCGTGATGGCTTATTTTGTGCCAAAATTTTCGGTCCTATCAAGGACTATGAGTGCTTGTGTGGTAAGTACAAGCGCCTTAAGCATCGTGGTGTAATTTGTGAGAAGTGTGGTGTAGAAGTTGCGCTTGCTAACGTAAGACGTGACCGTATGGCTCATATCGAACTAGCTAGCCCAGTTGCTCACATCTGGTTTTTGAAGTCTTTGCCGTCACGTATTGGTATGCTTTTAGATATGACTTTGCGTGATATCGAGCGAGTATTGTATTTCGAATCATACATGGTTATTGATCCGGGTATGAGTACGCTTGAGCACGGTCAGCTACTTAGTGACGAACAATATTACGAGGCACTTGAAGAGTTCGGTGATGAGTTCGACGCTAAGATGGGTGCAGAAGCGATTCAAAGCTTACTGCAGAACATCAATCTAGAAGAAGAGATTGAGCGTTTAAGAGAAGAGATTCCAGCGACTAACTCAGAAACAAAAATTAAGAAGCTATCTAAGCGTCTTAAATTATTAGAGTCTTTCCACAGCTCAGGCAATAACCCTGAGTGGATGGTCTTGAAGGTGTTGCCTGTACTTCCACCAGATCTTCGTCCTTTGGTTCCCCTGGATGGCGGTCGTTTTGCGACGTCTGATCTGAACGACCTTTATCGTCGAGTGATCAATCGTAACAATCGTTTGAAGCGACTACTAGAGCTGAGCGCACCAGATATCATTGTTCGTAACGAAAAACGTATGTTGCAAGAATCTGTGGACGCATTGCTAGATAACGGCCGTCGTGGTCGTGCTATCACTGGTTCAAACAAGCGTCCTCTTAAGTCTTTGGCTGACATGATCAAAGGTAAGCAGGGTCGTTTCCGCCAGAACCTTCTTGGTAAGCGTGTTGATTACTCTGGTCGTTCGGTGATCGTTGTTGGTCCTAGCCTTCGTTTGCATCAGTGTGGTTTGCCTAAGAAAATGGCACTTGAGCTATTTAAACCATTTATCTTCTCTAAGCTTGAGCATCGTGGTTTAGCTACGACCATCAAAGCGGCGAAGAAGATGGTTGAGCGTGAAACACCTGAAGTATGGGACATTCTTGCTGAAGTAATTCGTGAGCACCCGGTAATGTTGAACCGTGCACCGACACTTCACCGTTTGGGTATTCAGGCATTTGAGCCGGTATTGATCGAAGGTAAAGCGATCCAGTTACACCCACTAGTTTGTGCGGCATATAACGCTGACTTTGATGGTGACCAAATGGCGGTACACGTTCCTCTGACGCTAGAAGCTCAGTTGGAAGCGCGTGCCTTAATGATGTCTACTAACAATATTCTTGCGCCTGCGAATGGTGAGCCAATTATAGTTCCTTCCCAAGATGTTGTACTAGGTTTGTACTATATGACACGTGAGCGTATAAACGCTCAAGGTGAAGGTATGGTTTTCTCTGATATTAAAGAGGTTCAGAGAGCATACGGTGCGAAAAAAGTTCACTTGCAGGCGAAAGTAAAAGTTCGTCTTACAGAGGTTACCAAAGATGAAGACGGTAACAATGTAAGCAAGTCGTTGATTGCAGATACGACAGTTGGTCGAGCAATGTTGTTCGATATTCTTCCTGATGGCTTACCATTTGATTTAGTTAACCGCCCGATGGTTAAAAAGGCGATCTCTAAGTTGATCAATACTGCATATCGCGTATGTGGTTTGAAAGATACGGTAATCTTCGCAGACCAGCTTATGTATTTAGGCTTTTCTCAAGCGACGTTTTCTGGCTCATCTATCGGTGTTAACGACTTCGTTATACCTGATGAGAAATATACGATTATCGATGCGTCTTCTGCTGAAGTAAAAGAGATCGAGACTCAGTTTGCCTCAGGTCTTCTGACGCACGGTGAGAAATACAACAAGGTTATCGATATCTGGGCGAGAGCTAACGATAAAGTCGCTAAAGCGATGATGGATAATCTCGGTAAAGATACCGTCGTTGATCGTGAAGGTAAGACGGTTGAGCAAGACTCATTTAACTCAGTCTTTATGATGGCTGACTCAGGCGCAAGGGGCTCGGCTGCACAGATTCGTCAGCTAGCTGGTATGCGTGGTTTGATGGCTAAGCCGGATGGTTCGATCATCGAAACGCCAATCACAGCAAACTTCCGTGAAGGTTTGAACGTACTTCAGTACTTCATCTCTACTCACGGTGCTCGTAAAGGTTTGGCGGATACGGCATTGAAGACTGCAAACTCCGGTTACCTAACTCGTCGTTTGGTTGACGTTGCCCAGGATCTTGTTGTGACCAATGATGATTGTGGCACCAAAGAAGGTCTGTTAATGACGCCAATGATTGAAGGTGGTGATGTTGTTGTACCACTAGGTGATCGTGTATTGGGTCGTGTTGCAGCAAAAGATATCTTTGCACCGGGTGATTTAGAAAATGTTGTTCTGCCTGTTGGCACCTTCTTGGATGAAAAGAAGGTATCCGAACTAGAAAAGGCAGGTGTTGATGAAGTATGGGTTCGCTCAGCGATTACCTGTGATACTCGACACGGTGTTTGTGCCCAGTGCTACGGTCGTGACTTGGCTCGTGGTCATGTTGTTAATAAGGGTGAGGCTGTTGGTGTTATCGCTGCGCAGTCAATCGGTGAGCCGGGTACACAGTTAACGATGCGTACTTTCCACATCGGTGGTGCGGCGTCTAGATCATCTGCAGTAGATAATATTCAGGTTAAGCATGGTGGTAAGATCCGCCTGCATAATATGAAGTCGATTGAGCGTAAAGACGGCTGCCTAGTTGTAACCTCTCGCTCTTCTGCGCTAGCAGTAGCTGATGAGCATGGTCGCGAGCGTGAGTGGTATAAGCTTCCTTACGGTGCTGTGATCTCGGCTAAAGACGGTGACAAGATCGAAGCGGGTGGTGTGGTTGCTAAGTGGGATCCACATACGCACCCAATCATTACCGAAAATGGTGGTAAGGCTCAGTTCGTTGGAATGGAAGAGGGTATTACTGTAACGACTCAAACTGATGAGTTAACAGGTCTATCCAATATCCAGATTATCGATCCGAAAGATCGTCCATCTTCAGGTAAAGATATTCGTCCAATGGTTCAGCTTGTGGATGAAGATGGTAACCCTGTCTTGTTACCAGGTACAGATAATCCGATTCAGGTATTCTTGCCAGCTAACGCTTTGTTAAATATGCGTGATGGCGACATGGTTGAAGTAGGCGACGTCTTGGCTCGTATTCCTCAAGAGTCATCTAAGACTCGTGATATCACAGGTGGTCTACCGCGAGTAGCTGACTTGTTCGAGGCGCGTAAGCCTAAAGAGCCTTCTATCTTGGCTGAAATTTCTGGTGTTGTTAGTTTCGGTAAAGAGACTAAGGGCAAGAAGCGATTAGTGATTACGCCTAAAGATGGTGCTGAGCCGTATGAAGCATTGATTCACAAGTATCGCCAGTTGAACGTATTCGAAGGCGAAACAGTAGAAAAGGGTGAGGTTATCTCGGATGGACCTTCTAACCCGCACGATATTTTGCGCCTACTGGGTGTTGTGGAGCTATCTAAATACATCACTAACGAAGTGCAGGACGTTTACCGTTTGCAGGGTGTTGTAATTAACGATAAGCATATCGAAGTTATCGTGCGCCAGATGTTGCGTAAAGTTGAGATTACGCAGTCTGGTGATACTGACTTGATCAAGGGTGACCAGGTTGAGTATGTGAAGTTCTTGGAAGCTAATGAAGAGGCTGATTCGAACGACAAGATGCCTGCGCAGTGTGAGCGTCAGTTGTTGGGTATTACCAAAGCTTCGCTTGCAACTGAGTCGTTTATCTCTGCTGCATCGTTCCAGGAAACAACGCGCGTACTGACTGAAGGTGCGGTGACAGGTAAGCGTGACTACTTACGTGGCTTGAAAGAGAACGTGGTAGTGGGCCGTTTGATCCCGGCAGGTACAGGTTTGGCTTACCACTCAGAGCGTAAGCGTAAGAAAGATCAGAAGTTGGCACCTATCGCTGAAGAGGGCTTGGGTGTAAGTGCACAGGATGTTGTTGCAGCATTGAGTGCCGAGCTTAATAAGCAGTAATTGCTTGTTAAGTAAGTGGATGCAGGTGCGGTGAACAAAAAATCACCGCATTGCTTGACAGTTGAGGGGGGCGTCATTAGACTTGCGCCCCTCAACTTTATTGTGCCAGCAATTTCGGCATAGTAGTTTGACGTTTTGTAATGAAACGGTTTTTAAAAATATAGATATTGGAGTTTGCTTACATGGCAACGATTAATCAGTTGGTACGTAAGCCTCGTAAACGTGTAGTCGCGAAAAGTGACGTACCCGCGTTGCAGGCTTGTCCTCAACGTCGAGGCGTTTGTACTCGTGTATACACTACGACACCTAAGAAGCCAAACTCGGCTTTGCGTAAGGTTTGTCGTGTTCGTCTAACGAACGGTTACGAGGTTACATCGTATATCGGTGGTGAAGGCCATAACCTACAAGAGCACAGCGTTGTTCTTATTCGTGG
>NZ_LWGE01000900.1:0-493 GCF_001635315.1 Oleiphilus sp. HI0123 | reverse complement strand
GGCTCTGCTTGGGTAAGATCAGCACTCCAAATCGAACCATCACTAAACCCTAAGTAGAGTAAATTACTATTGGTGCGCGCGTAATTAGCGGAGGTAATTCTCGCATCTATATCGCCTTTCCCGATTGCCTTGGTAAACCTTCCTTGATCAGCTTGAAATCTAATTACTTCAGGCCAAGTATCGTTAAAAAATAAAACTTCCTGCTTACTAGATTCGTCTATTTGAGGTTCAAAGCTCACTTTGATCTCATCAGCTTTATTTCTGGCTAGCCATGTGGCATAACACGTCCCCTGAGGAACGAAAGACTCAGAAGCATTTTTGTTGTACGCTAACAAATCATCAGGGTATAAAACCTGATATAAGGTCTTATCGTCAATAGCTAGTGAAGACTCCTCTTCACGATCTAAAACCCCATCGTTATCGGTATCAGAGCTTGACGGGTCGGTAAGCGTAAGAGCAACTTCGACACCATCGCTAAGCTGATCACCATCAC
>NZ_LWGE01000899.1:0-287 GCF_001635315.1 Oleiphilus sp. HI0123 | reverse complement strand
TGATGATAATGAGTTCTACTCAGATTTTAACAATAATCAGGTATACGACACTAAGACTAATCCGGGATTTTATCAGGGGGCAAGTTGTACTGAGGCAGCTGAAGAACCTTCGGATCCTGATGACCCTAATTCTCCGTATCATTGTGAGTCGCTAGTCGATGTAAGACGTGTAGCTACGATCTGTATGTCTGAAGATGATGTCGTAATTTCTGATAACTTAGGTGGTGGGGTTCTGGATGCTTCAGCGGGCGCCGCAGGAGTTCTAGTTACAATTACTGATGGTAAAG
>NZ_LWGE01000898.1:0-750 GCF_001635315.1 Oleiphilus sp. HI0123 | reverse complement strand
AGCTCCTTCATCACTCCAGAAGAACTGCCTTCATTTGGCACTTCAACCAGAATCCCCCAGGTAAGGTGATCATGAATAACAGCTTGGCCAATATCCAGAATATTCAATTCATATTGCGCCATAATACCTGTAATTTCAGAGGTTAAGCCGGACTTATCACGCCCTGAAACATTAATCAGAATAATTTCACTCAATTACTTCACCTTTTGCCTGCTTAGGCTCATTTTTTACAACTTCCATGCGATCAACTTTCTGCAGCCCTCTAGGAAGCTTATGCCCTCGCCTGCCACGTTCTCCGACATAATGCGTTAAGTCTGAGAATTTTAACTTCAAGTGACGCTTGCCTGAATGAATCACTAAATGATCATCTTCAGCAAAAATTGCCACGGACACCAACCACTCCTCACCACTTTGAACTCGAGCAGAAGGAATACTGATTATCTTGTTACCCTTTCCCTTCGCCAGTTCTGGCAGATCCTTCACGGGAAAGACCAACATCCGTCCTTCGTTACTCACTGCTGCGATATAATTGCCCTCAACAGTGCCTAGCATTTGAGGAGACATAACTTCCGCCCCTTTAGGCAAGGACAAAGCAGCCTTACCGGCTTTATTCTTGCTCTGCAAGTTAGAAATATTGCTAATAAAGCCGTAGCCAGCACTGCTCATCATCAATAGTTTCTGATCCGGTTCACCAAGCACGACCGCTTTAAACGTTGCGCCCGAAGGCGGGTTGATCTTACCGGTCAAGGG
>NZ_LWGE01000897.1:0-375 GCF_001635315.1 Oleiphilus sp. HI0123 | reverse complement strand
GGACTACTGGGCAGTTCACTTCACAATGTTCGAAGCAGTTAAGAAAGCGTTTGATGAGCAAGGAATTAGTATTCCGTTCCCTCAACAAGACGTACATATGCATACAGTTCAATAACCTACGCACTAGCGCCGGTTATTTAAGACGTTATTTGTTTTGCTGATAAAAGGCGCTCTTTTGAGCGCCTTTTTTATTAATAAACGTATTTCCTAACCTGCGAAAGAATGAAAACAAGTGTGATAATACTGCTGAAAAACTGGAAAAAAACTCATCTATAAACGACGCTAATAAAAAGATACTTTTTGTTACTTCAACTTATCTTTGTTCGTGACTAAGATGAAGTTAAGAAAGAATTTAGTATCAACGAATTTTGCTGG
>NZ_LWGE01000896.1:0-415 GCF_001635315.1 Oleiphilus sp. HI0123 | reverse complement strand
ATTCTCACTGAAAATACCTTCAAGAGACTTCGCCATCGTGACAATTTTTTCATAACCAGCTGACTCAATGAACTCTTCACTGAAGATATACTCAGTTGATATACCGTGCACAAATACATCAACTTTTGGTAAGTACAGGTCTTTTTCTTCGTCGTGAGAAATACCAAATACATAGTTCATACCTGTCTTGGTATCAATACCAAGCAAAGGCTGTATTTCTTCAACCCAAGCCGAAACTTTCGCTTTCTCTTTAAGATCTTCTTTATTCAGCGCGCTTACTTTAAGCAAAGTTTCCAGTACAAGTAACGGATAAGAACGGGCAAGCTTAGAAATAATGGTTTCTACTTCACGATATTGACCAACTAAGGTTTCTAAACCTTGGCCAGAGATTGAGGGTGTTCCCTCATCAACATAT
>NZ_LWGE01000895.1:0-786 GCF_001635315.1 Oleiphilus sp. HI0123 | reverse complement strand
ATCGTCGCCAGTAGATTTAACGTCATCCAGAATCGTTTTGACCGTCGCATGAACGTCATGATCAAGCTGATCATCCCATGCAACCAATTGCTTTACAGCAGCTTCAAAATTATCATCAGTACTGGATAAACGTTTAATATCTACCATTGAGATTTTCCTGTGTTAATAGTCATAACTCACCGAAGGTCAGCTTTGATAGCTTTATTTAACGGCTTTCTTCATTTTTTCAATAATTGGTTGAATTTGTGCGTGCTTCATTTTCATTGACGCACGATTCACAACAAGACGAGTTGTAATATCAGGGTGAATCATTTCCCTTGGCTCCAAGCCATTTGCTTTTAGGGTATTTCCGGTATCGACGATATCGACAATTTCATCAGCTAAATCTAATAGGGGCGCCAACTCCATCGCCCCATACAGCTTGATGATGTCAGTCTGAATACCTTGCTGCGAATAGAATGCTTTAGCCAGGTTTACAAACTTAGTGGCAACACGAATTCTTCCCTTAGGGCTAACACTACCTTTTTTCGCAGCAGTCATTAACTTGCATTTGGCAATACCTAAATCTAATGGCTCGTATAGGCCATCCGCGCCATGTTCCATTAGGACATCTTTTCCGGTAACACCGATATCTGCGCCGCCGAATTGAACATATGAAGGCACATCGGTGGCCCGGAGAATAATCATTTTCACATTCTCTACAGTGGTATCAAAAATCAGCTTTCGACTACTGGTGACATCTTCTAGCGGCTCGATTCCAGCCTCTTTAATCAGCGGAAGCGTCTC
>NZ_LWGE01000894.1:0-483 GCF_001635315.1 Oleiphilus sp. HI0123 | reverse complement strand
ACAGTTTTATCTCACCGTTATAATAATGATTGGAGTCTCTATATGAAGATGTTGAAATTTGGTTGGATACTGCTTGGTTTGCTGTTCTCAGTGTCGAGCACCTTAGTATCAGCTGAAGAAGGCAAAAGAAAAATAAAAGCAGAAGATCTTGTCGAGGCGCCAATTGCCGAGAGCGCTGTTGACCTTAACCAAGTGAGGCGGGGTAAGGTTACTGAGGAGCAAGCGATCGCGCAGCTTAAATATATGATGGTGCAGGGTTGGATGCGCATGGAAAAGAACTTGCTTGAACGTGGTGAATTTTTACCTTTTGGGATGGTACTTTCCCCGCAGGGTGAATTTAACGTGTTAGCTATTGAGCACCAAAATCTTGTTAAAAAGGATTTTCAACTAGCCTCAATCATTCAATATTTAAAGCGTATTGCTAAAACTCGTGCAAAGTGGGGTGTCGGCTTAATGTATATTGAAACAAGAAAGAATGCTGAT
>NZ_LWGE01000893.1:0-261 GCF_001635315.1 Oleiphilus sp. HI0123 | reverse complement strand
AAAAGTAGCCCAGGCTTATAGCTAAAACGAGCACCACATGCACTTGCAAGCCATAACCAGGCAACAAGTAAAAGCAAGGTATGCGTGAACTGTAAAGTGTGCCCACCACCCCAGAACAGTAATTCGAAATAATATTCACCACTATATTCAACTGATATGCCCAGATAACTAGCCACTAACGCAATAATACTTAATAGAGCAGGAATAGCGGCTAAATACGATGCCCAGCTCAGTACCGACTCACCACTATTAAAGCCTTGA
>NZ_LWGE01000892.1:0-6540 GCF_001635315.1 Oleiphilus sp. HI0123 | reverse complement strand
AAAAGTTCTATTCAGTCCAGTCTTCGACGGAGCCCAATTAAGCTTCGGTCTACTCACCAAGTATTACTTTATGGCAAAACGCTTGTCATTCTCTTACTTGCTTCGTTGCTCTGTGCTTGCGAAAAGCCCAGCACGATGGACAAAATCAATAAGCACAGCACATTACACATCATCACTCGCAACGCTCCAGCCGTTTATTATGAAGGCCGAGAGGGCCCCGCTGGCTTTGAATATGACCTTGCGAAAATGTTTGCCGAAGATGCGGGACTCAAACTGGATGTAAAAGTCGCGGCCACCCGCAGCCAGATTTTGTCAGCACTCGATAACGACTATACCAACATTGCGATCGCCAGCATGGTCGCCTCCGATACGCGCGCAGATCGATATAAGTACTCCAGCTCTTACATGGAAACAACCCCCATCGTCGTCTATCGATACGGTAGTGTTAGACCGCGAGATATTAGCGATATTATTGACAAGCGTATCGCGGTAGTAAGTGACAGTTATCACGCAGAAGAATTAAACAACCTGCGTAATGAAAATCCCGACTTAATGAACGCCCTTCAATGGGAAGCTCTTGATGTTGAAACCATTGACCTGATGAAGATGGTACAAGACAAAGAAATTGATTACGCCATCATCACCTCAAACGAGCTAGATATTCACCAAGCTTATTACCCGCGAGTTAAAAAGGCCTTTGAAATTGGTGAAGCACAACAAATTAGCTGGTACTTTCCTGCCAGCACAGATCACACCTTAATTAACAAGGTAAACAACTTCTTATCCCGAATTGAAGAAGATGGCAGACTTATTAACCTTAAAGAGCGCTATTTTGGACACTTGGGACAACTCAATTACGTGGGCGCTCGCACCTTTATACGGCATATAAACAGCCGGCTGCCAAAGTACGAAGAAACTTTTAAAGAGTTTGCAGAAGAGCAAGACATCGACTGGCGCCTGATGGCCTCGATGGGCTACCAAGAATCTCACTGGCGACCTCGTGCAACTTCTCCAACCGGTGTTCGTGGACTAATGATGCTGACACGCATCACGGCAAAGGAAATGAACATTAAAAACAGATTAGATCCTGAGCAGAGTATCAAAGGTGGTGTTCGCTACTTCTCTAAAATTAGAGCCAGGATTCCGAAGCGCATAGCTGAACCAGACCGAAGCTGGCTTGCCTTAGCTGCCTACAACGTGGGCTACGGCCATCTTGATGACGCAAGGATTCTGACAGAGAAAGCCGGAAAAGACCCGGACAAATGGATGGACGTAAAAGAATTCTTACCACTTTTACAGAAGAAGAAATATTATAAACAGACTCGTTACGGCTACGCCCGTGGTAATGAGCCGGTCATATACGTGCAAAACATACGTCGCTACTATGATGTATTAAGTTGGATGACCCAACCGCAAACGAGCGAACAAGCCATTGCACAAACAGACTTTCAAGAAGGGCTAATTAAGACTATCGAATAAACATACCGATAGCCTTAAGATCCTACTCTGCTTCTCTATCTCTAAAGCCGATCAAGTAAAGTACAGCATCAAGGCCTAGGTTTGATATCGCATGACGAGCGGACTCTTTCACAAGAGGTTTAGCTCTAAACGCTACGCCCAATCCAGCTCGACTCAGCATTGGCAAGTCATTAGCACCATCTCCGACAGCAATAACCTGCTCACGCCCTATTTTTTCTTTCTTGGCTAATTCATCCAACAAAGCCGCTTTGCGCTGGCCGTCAACCACTTGGCCCGTCACGCACCCCGTTACTTTACCGTTTTTAATTTCCAACTCATTGGCATAAACATAATCAATACCAAGCTTATCCTGCAGCCCTTTAGCAAAGTATGTAAAACCGCCCGATAAAATAGCAGTCTTGTAACCCAGGCTTTTTAGCGTTGAGATCAACCTTTCTGCACCTTCAGTCATCTTAAGGCGCGCAGCTACTTTGCTTAGCACTTCTTCGCTCAAACCTTCCAATAAACCAACACGCCGAGCAAAGCTCTCAGTAAAATCAATCTCACCACGCATGGCTTGCTCGGTGATTTCAGACACCTGATCTCCGACACCCGCTTCTTTCGCCAGCTCATCGATCACTTCTGCTTCAATTAAGGTGGAATCCATATCAAAAACCACCAAACGACGATTACGGCGATAAATTGTGTCTTCCTGGAAGGCGATATCGACGTTAAGCTCACTGGCAATCTTTAAAAAGTCAGCTCTCAACGCCTCAGCATCCGGCACATTTCCGCGAACAGAGAACTCCAAACATGCCTGGCTCGACTGAGGATCGACATCCAAACCACGACGCCCGGACAGTCGGGTAATGTTGTCGATATTCAAATCATGCTCCGCAGTCACTTCAGAGACTTTAGCAATTTGCTCTGCAGTGATCAGGCGAGAAAGCAAGGTAACGATATAGCGCGCTTTACCCTTTCCTTCGACCCAATGCATATACTCTTCAGCACTCACAGCCTGAAAAGTAACTTGGAGGTTCAGCTCGTGCATACGGAACAAAAGCTCCTTCATCACTCCAGAAGAACTGCCTTCATTTGGCACTTCAACCAGAATCCCCCAGGTAAGGTGATCATGAATAACAGCTTGGCCAATATCCAGAATATTCAATTCATATTGCGCCATAATACCTGTAATTTCAGAGGTTAAGCCGGACTTATCACGCCCTGAAACATTAATCAGAATAATTTCACTCAATTACTTCACCTTTTGCCTGCTTAGGCTCATTTTTTACAACTTCCATGCGATCAACTTTCTGCAGCCCTCTAGGAAGCTTATGCCCTCGCCTGCCACGTTCTCCGACATAATGCGTTAAGTCTGAGAATTTTAACTTCAAGTGACGCTTGCCTGAATGAATCACTAAATGATCATCTTCAGCAAAAATTGCCACGGACACCAACCACTCCTCACCACTTTGAACTCGAGCAGAAGGAATACTGATTATCTTGTTACCCTTTCCCTTCGCCAGTTCTGGCAGATCCTTCACGGGAAAGACCAACATCCGTCCTTCGTTACTCACTGCTGCGATATAATTGCCCTCAACAGTGCCTAGCATTTGAGGAGACATAACTTCCGCCCCTTTAGGCAAGGACAAAGCAGCCTTACCGGCTTTATTCTTGCTCTGCAAGTTAGAAATATTGCTAATAAAGCCGTAGCCAGCACTGCTCATCATCAATAGTTTCTGATCCGGTTCACCAAGCACGACCGCTTTAAACGTTGCGCCCGAAGGCGGGTTGATCTTACCGGTCAAGGGCTCTCCCTGGCCTCTTGCTGACGGCAAGCTATGTGTCGGCACGGTATAGGAACGCCCGGTAGAATCAATAAACACGACACCTTGATGACTCTTACCTTTGGCCGATAAAGCGTAGCCATCACCCGACTTATAATTCAGCCCTGCCGGATCAATATCATGACCTTTAGCCGATCTCACCCAACCTTTCTCTGACAAGACAACCGTCACGGGTTCAGATGAAATCAAATCAGCTTCTGAGAAAGCTTTTGCTTCTTGCCGCTCAACGATTGGGGAGCGACGATCATCGCCGTATTTTTCTGCATCGGCCAATAATTCTTCTTTAATCAAGGCCTTCATCAAAGCTGAAGAACCTAGGATTTTCTTCAATTCTTTACGTTCTTTTTCAAGTTCTTCCTGCTCGGCACGAATCTTCATTTCTTCAAGTCGAGCGAGCTGTCTCAACTTGGTATCCAGAATATAGTCTGCCTGAACTTCAGTCAGATTAAAGCGAGCCATTAACACAGCTTTTGGCTCATCTTCTGTTCGAATGATATGGATTACTTCATCGATATTCAGGAAGGCGACCAATAGCCCATCCAAGAGGTGTAGTCGCTTCTCGACTTTATCGAGCCTAAATTTAAGTCTACGCGTTACGGTATCTGTTCGATAACTAAGCCACTCAGTTAAAATAACCTTCAGGCCTTTCACTGCCGGGCGGCCATCGATACCAATCATATTCAAGTTAACACGATAGGTTTTTTCCAAATCGGTGCTTGAATAAAGGTGACCCATTAAAGATTCAATATCAACGCGGTTAGAACGTGGAACAATTACTAAACGGGTTGGGTTTTCATGGTCAGACTCATCTCGTAAGTCGGCAACCATTGGCAGCTTCTTCGCCTGCATTTGCGAAGCGATCTGCTCCAGTACTTTAGCCCCGGAAGTCTGGTGCGGTAATTCACTTACCACAATATCGCCGTTTTCCTTGTGGTAAATTCCACGCATACGAATCGAGCCTCTGCCCGTTTCGTAGATATTCAATAACTCAGTACGAGGCGTCACGATCTCGGCACCAGTAGGATAATCCGGCCCCAGAACATTCTCAGCAAGCTGCTCATTGCTGACACTGCTGTCATCAAGTAAGCGAATACAAGCACTCGCCACTTCCCTAAGGTTATGTGGTGGAATATCAGTTGCCATACCCACGGCAATACCCGTGGTACCGTTTAATAGCAAATTAGGTAAGCGTGCTGGCAGAGTTTTAGGTTCATCCATGGTGCCATCAAAGTTTGGCGCCCACTCTACGGTGCCCTGACCTAACTCAGCTAAAAGTGTATCTGCGTAAGGAGCCAGCCTTGACTCGGTATATCGCATCGCAGCAAAAGACTTCGGGTCATCCGGAGAACCCCAGTTTCCTTGTCCGTCAATAAGGGGGTAGCGATAACTGAAGGGCTGCGCCATCAAGACCATTGCCTCGTAACAAGCACTGTCTCCATGAGGGTGAAACTTACCCAAGACATCACCCACCGTACGAGCAGACTTTTTGTACTTGGCTGTCGCCTTCAAGCCCAATTCGGACATAGCGTAAACGATTCTACGCTGGACAGGCTTCAAGCCGTCCCCAACATGTGGCAATGCACGATCAAGAATGACGTACATTGAGTAGTCTAAATAAGCTTTCTCGGTGTATTCACGAAGCGAAACCTGTTCAACTCCGTCTTCAAAAGACATAATTTCGTTGGTCATGGTTACCTTTTTTAATTAAGGACTCTATAAAAAGCGGCCAGTTTTATAATGAGCGAAAGTGTCCCACATTAAGTCTAAAAATTCGAGCGAAAGTATCAATCTCATGTTAAGATATTTCACTATATCAACCGCACTCTAATTCGAACTGCGGCATGACACAAACAATAACTGTAATTTAAGTATCTGTGCGTGACTCAACTGGCTTACAATCGGGCCTGATTGCACAGAAACCAAGCTCAGGTAACTCAATGACGTCTAGCGCCACAGTCAGCTCCAACTCTAACGATCAGGCGACACCTGAATCTACCGCTTCTACCACTCGCTCATCTGGCAACTGCCTAAAGCTTAAAGGCTCTTTACTGCCGATGACCGTTCTGGAATTGGCCTACTATGACGAAGCTCAAATTCAGCAAGAGCTTTCAGCAAAGACAACACAAGCCCCTGGCTTTTTCGAGAACCTCCCTGTCATCATTGACATCGAACAGCTTACTGAAGAAGACAGTGTTCCTTTTGACAAACTGATCAACCAATGTCGTGAGTTTTCGATTAAAGCAGTGGCAGTTAGGGGCGGTTTAGAGAAGCACCAGCAAGCTGCAAAAGAGGCAGGCTTAGGGCTACTGGCAAAACAGAAAGAAAGACAGGCAGAGCCAGCACCAGAAAAGCCAGAGGCTAAGGTAAAAGAGGTCGTACATACAGAAGTTGAAACAGTCGAAGTGGTTAAAACTGTCGTTCAACAAGCACCTCAGCAAAGCAAAATCATTCACACCCCTATCCGTTCAGGCCAGCAAGTTTATGCTGCCGATGGAGATTTGATCATACTTGCGCCGGTTAGCGCCGGTGCAGAGATCTTGGCTGATGGTAATATTCACGTATATGGCGCACTGCGCGGTCGCGCCTTAGCAGGGGTAAAGGGCAATACGAATGCTCGAATTTTCTGCCACAGCCTTGAAGCAGAACTGGTTTCTGTTGCCGGGCAATACAAAATCAGCGAAGATATCGATAAAGCAGCACTAAAAAAACCAACTCAAGTCTATTTAAGCAACGAGACACTAAGCTTTAAAGAACTTGAAATATAACGAAAACGGATCTGGATTACAGCACTTACAAAGGACTTCCGAATACAAATAACAAAGCTGTACCGTAACCTTTTAACGACACACAATTAGTAAGACGGGATATAAAATTGGCTAAGACGATTGTCATAACTTCTGGAAAAGGCGGCGTAGGTAAAACCACCACTAGCGCGTCCATATCAACAGGTCTGGCCCTTAAGGGCAAAAAAACAGTAGTCATTGATTTTGATGTAGGTCTACGAAATCTGGACTTAATTATGAACTGTGAACGACGCGTCGTTTACGATTTCGTAAATGTCATCAATGGCGAAGCGACACTTAACCAAGCACTTATCAAGGATAAGCAGGTTGAAAATCTGTACATCCTGCCAGCGTCTCAGACTCGTGATAAAGATGCCCTATCCGAAGATGGTGTTGAAAAAGTTCTATCTGAACTTGCCAAGACTTTCGACTTCATTATCTGTGACTCACCT
>NZ_LWGE01000891.1:0-563 GCF_001635315.1 Oleiphilus sp. HI0123 | reverse complement strand
CTAATATAGTTAAGGTTTAATTGATGATGTGAGCTAAAAGAGGAAGGTTAAGTGAACAATAACGAGCCCTTGGTAATCGATTACTTTAGTGATGTTCTGTGTATCTGGGCGTGGATTGCCCAAAGACGAATTGAGGAAATGAAAGAAGAGTGGGGGGAGCAGGTTTTGCTGCGCCGACACTATATTAACCTCTTCGGCGATACGAAAACGCGAATGGCAAAACAATGGGGGGAGCGCGGTGGCTACGAAGGCTTCGGTCGTCATGTGCAAGATGCTGCGGCTCCTTATGATAATGCGCCGGTTAACCCGGAAATCTGGAAGACTGTGCGGCCAAAATCCTCTTTGAATGCGCACTTAGTCCTCAAGGCTTGTGAGCTAGCGTATAGCCCTCAGCGCTCTGCTGATTTAATGCTGTTAGTGCAAAAAAGTTTTTTTGTCGATAATCTGGATGTGGGCTTGCTTGATAATGTGCTCTTGCTGGCTAAGCAAAGTGGTATGGATAGCGATGCATTAAAAACCTTGATTGATGAAGGTGATGCGGCAGCACTATTGATGAGCGACTA
>NZ_LWGE01000890.1:0-445 GCF_001635315.1 Oleiphilus sp. HI0123 | reverse complement strand
CTTAAAGAGTATTACCAGTTTCTACTACCTTCGAACACTATCAACCAGTTTATATGCAGGCCACCTCGGTCGAGCCATCGCTAAAAGAAAAGGTAAAGGAAACCCCGAAGACGTTTATTGGTCCAGCTTGTTTCTGGGTGCGCCTATCTGGTATTTATGGCGCTTTGCAACGCC
Organism: Oleiphilus sp. HI0123; assembly: GCF_001635315.1. Classification (NCBI taxonomy): domain Bacteria; kingdom Pseudomonadati; phylum Pseudomonadota; class Gammaproteobacteria; order Oceanospirillales; family Oleiphilaceae; genus Oleiphilus; species Oleiphilus sp. HI0123. The sequence goes on along the minus strand of NZ_LWGE01000890.1, from coordinate 271 downwards.
TGAAATGCGTTTAGTACGCTATGCCATTCGTTCCAACTACAAGCTCCCCCATGTTGCCGAGAAAGAAGTATTAGGCGGTACAATCGTCGATGTCACGACCGCTCTGGCTAAAAAGCTAAACGTTCCTGCCCTGGCTCAGGCATGCTATCAACCAGATAAACAATTAAGCCATAAGCAATGGGTCACTATTGCCCGCTCTTTTAGCCCTGATGGGAAACCGCTCCGTGTTGAAGATCGCGACATTAATATGCTGATGCAGTCTCCACATTTT
>NZ_LWGE01000889.1:0-494 GCF_001635315.1 Oleiphilus sp. HI0123 | reverse complement strand
ATAGCGGTTTAACAATAGATTCTGCATCCCCTACACTATTCCCGGAGTGCGAATGCCCTGAACCCTGCTGCGCCTTTTTCTTAGAGTGATAGAGTTCGTCAAGAACAAACATCTTGTACGCTTCTGACTGGTATAAAGCTTTCAGGTCCTTTGTAAAAACGAGCAAATGAGGCTCGTTAGTACGATTTTTAACAAGTACTCTGACCTTTGAACCAGAACTAATATTGACAGATTGCGGCCACACCCTACCAACAAGCACTTCAAGCTCGACGGTACGATCAGTCGCAGCCTGACCAAACAAGGGGTCTTTCCAGTATTCACCTAAAATATCTTCTGCCGTTACGCCGGCATTCGTAGTAAGGGTAAATAAAAGAAGCAAGGAAAGGAAAAGGTAGGGCATAATAAACTTTGGTAACATCTAAATGTTGTTCAACCTAAGCAACACAACATGGAACAAAACTACAAGTGACCTTCTTTATATGAAGTATACACCA
>NZ_LWGE01000888.1:0-653 GCF_001635315.1 Oleiphilus sp. HI0123 | reverse complement strand
GTTGTTGGCAAAGAGTGGCTGATCACTTCCTTCAATCTTTATAATGACTGTTTGTGTCGTGCCATCAACACTTTCGACAACAAATGTGTCAAACAAGCGTTCCTTCTCACCCAAAGAGATGACTTTCGGGTTGTTAGTATTTAGTTCGTATCGCCAGTTGCCGTGTTCATCAATGCTACCAGTGCCATAGTTAGAGCGTGTGGCAATGTCTTCGGCTGCTATAAAGTGAGACTGACCAAAGTCAGGATCATCGATGTTTAGCTTCTGCTCGGCATAAGTTGAAGTGGCTAAGTCGATCGTTTCAGAGTTGTCACCGCTTAAAAAAGGCTTGTCATCGGCGCCAAAAATAGTGATCTTGAGAAGTTGATTAGTACCGTCCACGCTTTTTAGCGGGATTAGGTCATGCAAAGTGTCGTTTTGATGAAGGCTTTTTACTGCGTCTGACTCACTATTGAGCGAATAAGTCCATTCGCCACTAGCGGAAATACTTACAAAGCCGTATGCGCCTTCAACCATGTCTTCAGCCAGCATTTGGGCTTCATCTTGGTCGAGGTCTTTAACAGTAAGCGTGCCGCTGATCGTTTCGGGTCTTTCACCAGGGCTATAGTTACTTAGTGCTGAAACTTCAGCGCTCTTGTCGCCAGAGATTGTTG
>NZ_LWGE01000887.1:0-327 GCF_001635315.1 Oleiphilus sp. HI0123 | reverse complement strand
CAGAGACAGGGAAGCTGGCGTATGGTTTCATACATGGAAATTGGACGCTTGATAATTGTCACCCTGAAGGCCTGCATTGTGGCGTTAATGATGAACTTTTAGTTTTGAAAGCAACAGGTTGTTATGCGGACTTTACCTTACCATCAGCGCCAAGTCCGACTCAGACATCAACAGTGAATTCGATCTATTACGCGACGGATGATCCAGATAAACCTAAATCTCATGACAAAGGCGTTGATGTTGAAGTCGGTAAGCCTGCATCTGGTGATTTGATGATAATACAGGGGCCGCTCTGTCTAAATTGGAAGAAGCGAAAGTTTGGGTTTT
>NZ_LWGE01000886.1:0-310 GCF_001635315.1 Oleiphilus sp. HI0123 | reverse complement strand
CTGACCGCAGAAGATTCCGTTTTTGATCCTGCTTTTATCAAGGCTTCTCTCTCAGAGTTAATTGATGAAAAAGATGCTCCAGAAGGTAAAGAAGTTTCAAAAATCTTATTAGATTATCAGTTTGATTTAATTCTCGAAGATAAAGGAAGCATGTTTGGCTTCTCCTCACTATACACAGCCATCTCAGACGGAAACATAAGGTTTAACGAAATCGGTTTGCTAAATGACCCAGCGATTCTTGCCATGAGCGGACAGGAAGAGCAGGTGCGTAAACGACTTGATAAGAATAGAGAGCTTTACGATCAAATTC
>NZ_LWGE01000885.1:0-344 GCF_001635315.1 Oleiphilus sp. HI0123 | reverse complement strand
CTTGACTGTCGCTCTCGTTTACCTTGTAGCAACAAGAGTCGGTACAGTCGTCATCTGGATCATAGGTTTCGCCCCTCAGTTCGTATCAGGTTAAGTAAAGCGAGATAGACGGGTTCATCAATGTTGAACCCGGTCTGTCGATGGCGTTCTTAATGTCAATATGTTTTCAGCGGATGACAAGCTTGGTTGGATACCGATTGTACTAGTCACCGTGCTCAACTGTGTTCAATATTAGCTGCGATCACTACGCGCTTCTTACTAGGGTGTTCATATCTTTTGCCATGATTGATAACTCGTGCGCTAATTCTGAAAGCCCCTGACTTGCATCCATCAAAGTTTGCCCC
>NZ_LWGE01000884.1:0-9113 GCF_001635315.1 Oleiphilus sp. HI0123 | reverse complement strand
GTAAAATCGCAGCAGCATCTACCCGCGAAACTTTTGGCAGCTTTTTATCGCCGTCACCATCAGTCATCTACATTTACCCATTGACGAATTACCTGAGCAACCCTAGCAGGGTCCTCAGCAATCAAACCTTTCAAGGCATTAAGTTGTCGATCAAAACCTTCCGAAGCCCCCGGTAACAGAAACTCATCAGAGGCACTCAAAGTAACTCGTTCTCCTGCCTCACCTTCACTCATGGCATCCATCTGTGCCAAACCGTCCTCATCTCCCGCTAAAGCAAGCTCTTTCGCTTGAGCGCCAGCTTCAGAAAGATTCTTAAACACTGGTCGAATGACGGTAAAGATAATAATCAAGGCGAACAACATTGCTATGCCTTTGGGCACCAGCTCTTTGAACCACGCCTGTTCCCATATTTCCGGCTCTTGTACGGCTTCCACAAACTTAGGTGCAAAAGGCGTATTAATCACATTTACGCTATCACCTCGTGCGGCTGAGTACCCTACCGCATTCCTTACCAATAGCGTCAAACGCTCAAGCTCTTCAGCCGTCCATGTAGTATAGCTTACCTCACCTGTTTCCGGGTTGATATTCTGTATATCATCAATTGCTACAGCAACCGTTAAGCGCTTTAGCCTACCTTGCTGGTGACGTGTGTAGCTGATTGTGCGGTCCACCTCAAAATTGCGAGTGGTTTGCTTACGCACATTTGTCGGTAAACCTCCTTCACCAGCGCCAGCACCGTTGGCTACTTCAGGGGCAGCACCCGCTGCGGGAGGCTGATTAGCAAGCGCGCCTGGTACACCGCCATCTGTCATCATCTGGCGCTGCTCATCCAAGGTTTGTTCACTTCGGACTGCTTGCATGTCAGGGTTGTAAAACTCTTCCGTTTCTTCAACCTGGGTAAAATCCACATCAGCCGAGACTTCTGACCTGAAACGATCCGCCCCGAGGATAGGACTCAATATACCTGTAATTCGCTCATTTAGAACTTTTTCCATTTTACGCGAATACTCAAACTCCCTTGAAACCAGCTTGTCTTCTTCTGACTCGTTGTTCCGAGACAATAGATTACCCTTTTGATCAACAACAGTAACTTTGCTCATATCCATTTCCGGCACACTTCCGGCGACGAGATTAACAATCGAGTCAACCTGCTCACGTGTCACTGGCCGCATAGAAGAGGTCTCGATCAAAACTGATGCACTAGGTTCTCTTGAGTCACGAACAAACACCGACCTCTTCGGAATAGCCAAATGAACTCTGGCGCTACGGATATTTCTGAAACTGGATATTGATCGCGCCAGCTCACCTTCCAGGCCTCGCTTAAATCGTGTCGACTCCATAAACTGGCTAGTACCCAAGGCCTGATCCTGGTCAAGGATCTCATAGCCGACACTGTTATCGCTTGTAATGCCATTCGCTGCCAGCTTCATTCTTGCTTCATGAACCCTGCCCGCTTCAACAAGCAATATGCCGGTACGGTGATCCATCTTGAAGTCAACACCATTCAAGTTAAGAATGCTTGAAACTTCTTCCAGGTCCTGAGCTTCTACCGAGCTCATCAACGGCTGATAGTCCGGCTCCTGAAGCCATAAAACAAGCGCCAAACCGAGGGCAACACTCGCGGCCAAACCTACCATCAAACCTACTTGCCGAAAGATTCCAAGCCGGTTTATACCGGTCATCAAGTCACTTTCAGTGCCGACAACGTCAGGCTCACCCGAGATACCACCCACCTGAGCGGGCAATGCTGAGTCTGTACCTGTATCTGTGGGTGCGAGTGCCATAAGTTAACCTTTTACTAAAATCCAAATAAGCAGTGTTTGTTCAAATACCAATCATTACAAACGAGAAGCAAACACTTAAACCGGCATTTTCATAATATCCTGATACGCCTGTACAACCTTATTCCTTACTTGCGTCAACGCCTGAAAAGATACCGATGCTTTCTGAGATTGCACCATTACCTGCGAAAGCGTAACGCTTGGGTCACCCTGCTCAAAAGCCTTAGCCATTTGACCCGCTTTTAATTGTGTATCATTGACCGAGCCAACCGCACTAGACAGCATGTCACTGAATTTAGGTGTTTGGCTCGCTTCCTGGGTGGCATTAATTTTTGTAGGAGATATTTCTTCAGTCTGAACCTGAGTTTTCTGAACCTGCGCACGCAGATTTTTCATCTCAGCCAGCACCTGATTGATATCTGCTCTAGCCCCTACGGAGTTAATCCCAGACATACATCCCCCTTGTCAAAATTTCGTTACTAAAAATACGCTTAAGTTAGTAACTGCATAAAGCGGGCCAATTCACAGACAAGCTGAAATTATAGATAGATTGGAAGGTTTAACATGATAGCATTGCTAATTCTTAGCAATAACAAAAAAAGGGAGCATACGCTCCCATACAGATCATCAGCAGATTGACGAAATCCTGTTGTAACAGGCAACTAGCAGAGCCACCCGTACACTCAATTCGATACCTAGGCAGCCATTTCAGCTGCAATATCGATACCCTGCTCTCTCATTTGAGCAAGCTTATACCTCAAGGTTCTTGGGCTAATACCTAGCTTCTCGGCAGCATTCTTCTTTCTGCCATTTTCTTGACGCAAGGTATCGATAATTATTTGATATTCTCGAAGCTTTAGATCTTTACCTAAACCTGTTCGAGAGTTTGGCTCAACCTCGACCTGCACCGACCTAACTTGCTCAGTCGGAACCTCTTGCTTGGATTCAAGTATCCAGTTAGCCGACTCGGATAAATCCAAGCATAGGTCGCTAACCTTAACCACACCATTGCAGGCCATAATCAGCGAACGCTGAATCGCATTATCAAGCTCTCGGACATTTCCCGGCCAATGGTATTGAGACAAGTAAGTCTCTACACCCTCACCAAACTCCATTTTTTCACGCTTCATTTTGCTAGAATGCTCAGCAAGCAAGCGTTTAGCCAGCGGCCAAATATCCATAGGACGCTCTCGCAAAGGCTTCCAGGCCATGGGAAACACGCTCAGACGATAATACAAATCTTCTCTAAACTTTCCTTCGTTTACGTACTCTTTTAAATCACGGTTTGTCGTCGCCAATACCCGTACATCCAAAGGAATCGCTTTTCTTCCGCCAACTCGCTCCACTTCACGTTCTTGCAGAACCCTAAGTAGTTTTGCCTGCAAGCCTAGATCCATTTCAGATATTTCATCTAGCAATAAGGTTCCGCCATTGGCAAGCTCAAACTTACCGGGCGAACTTGCATACGCGCCGGTAAAAGCCCCTTTCTCATGGCCAAACAGTGTTGCTTCTAGCATATTCTCTGGGATTGCTGCGCAATTCAAAGCAACAAAAGGTTTGTTCTTTCGCGATGATGACTCGTGAATATATCTCGCCAATACTTCTTTACCCGTACCACTTTCACCTGAAATCATTACTGTCGAATCAGATTCAGCAACTTTGCGAGCGACTTCAAAAAATTGCTTAGAGAATGGATCTTCAGCAACAGGCCCTTTCTCATCACTAGACTTTTCTTCAGATGTATCACCAAGCCCCAAAATTTTAATAATTGATTGAATTAAGGTTTTTGGTTCGAAAGGTTTTACTAAATAGTCTGCGGCACCACTTTGCATAGCTTCAACAGCCAGCTTAATTTGACCATAGGCAGTGATAAGCATCATCGGCAAACCAGGATATTTTAACTTAACCTGCTGCAAGAGCTCGTGGCCATCCATTCCCGGCATATTTACATCACTTATCACTACATCAAAATGCGCGTTTTCAAGCTCCTTCAATGCATTCTCAGCACAGTCCGCTTCTACGAAGCCCATCCCTGCAAGCTGTAATGTTGTACACAGTGCTTCTCTTAATTCCTTATCATCTTCCACAATTAATACTTTGGTCGCTGACATGACTTATTTACCTCTTAACACTGAGCAAAATTATTATTAGTAGGAGTAACATTAATTGACGGCAGGTCAATCATTGCAGTCACCCCTTTCTTGGATGAACGCATTCTGAAATTACCTTTATGCGCCTTAACAACAGACTGAACTACCGCCAGCCCAAGGCCAGTCCCTTTTTGCTTGGTTGTATAAAACGGTTCAAAAATCTTACTCCTGTGCTGGCCAGGAATACCAGGACCGCTATCTCTAATCACAAGACACACAGCCCCATCCTCCTTAACCCCAACACTAATCTTTATTGTTAATGGCGTTTCCTTGCTAACTGCAGAACATTCCCAAGCTTCAATACTGTTATTTACCAAATTAAGACAAGCCCCTACCAAGGCATCTTTATTGCATAAGACTTCAGCATTAGACGCTTCTATATCCCACTCGCTCTCAACACTTGCGGCATCCATCACTGGAACGGCTGCAAGCTTAAGCGCGAGTATGAAATCATTTAGCGGCATACGTTCAACTAAGCGCTCATCTCCTTTCGCGAAGATAAGCATATCCCTAATCTGATGTTCCAAATGCGTTAAACGAGACATTACTTTTTCCGACAAGTCCACGCGCATCGATTCATCTAATTCAGGCTGACAAAGGTGGCCCGCATACAACATTGCTGTAGATAAGGGCGTACGAATCTGATGAGCAAGGCTAGCAACCATCTTACCCAAAGAGCTCAAACGTTCGGCCCTGCTTACTTGCTCCTGCAACAATCTTGTTTCAGTCAGATCACTAAGGAGTACCAGCTGACCCGGCCCGGATGACATAGAACGAGTTTCAATTTTCACTCTTCGGCCATCTTTTAAAGAAACCTCGTGTCCATCATCGTGCTTTGGCGAAAAACTTCTCGCAATAACATCGACCCAGGCCAAACCTTTCAGCGGTTCGCCAAGTAGATCCATTGCCGCAGGATTACATTCTGTGACTAAACCTTTTTCATCTAGAACAACAACACCTGCCGGAAGCACCTCCAACAAGGTAGACAAGCGATTAGCTAGGTCTTCTTTTTCCTTGCGCTGTGCTTGCTTTTGACTTTCTTCAAGTGAAAGATCACTCTTGAGTTGACTAACCTTGTTCTCAAGGTTTCGGTATGATGAGGTTAATTGCGAAGACAAGTGGTCAAACAAGGACAAAGCTTCTTCGACTTTCTGCTCACCGTTATCTTGAGTAGAGTCAATTTGTCCCTGAAATTTGAATGCAGCATTACCCTCTATTGAAGTGCTGCCAGAACTATCATGCGCAACGCGCGAAACACGTGCATTGATTGCCTCCGAGCTAATAAAAGCAGGTTCATCTATCCAGGTTGCTAGTTTTTGTTGTCCCATGGCTTACCTACATCATTCAGTCAAAACAGTGTGGAATACTATTCGCTTATTTGTCAGCCAAACGCTCTGCGCAGCTCAAATAAGCTTTAACAACCTGATATAAGCACTATGTAGGCCAAAGTATTTTTTTACTTTATTATCAGCAACTTAATTGTAGCAATATGATAACAACCCGAAAGATAAGACAATTTTATGACGCCATAAAACGAAAAAAGCACGCAAAACTGCGTGCTGACATATTTTTGACTGAGCAAGAATAGTTAAGAAATATAATACCTAGGCATTCAAGCCGTATTTGCGCACCTTTTCAACCAAAGTTGTACGACGTATACGAAGTTTTTCGGCAGCGCGAGCAACCACACCAGAAGCCTCATCCAAAGCTTGTTGAATAAGCGACTTTTCCAAATTTGCCAGGTAATCCTTTAGATCGATACCATTTACAGGCAACAAGGCTGGTGAATCCATACTCGCCATTCCAGGGGCATTTTGTAGCTGCAGATCATCGGTCTGAACAACGTCATCAGTTTCTTCTATATGGCGATATTTTTGCGGTAACTCCTGAACACCAACAACATCATAAGGGTGCATAATACCCAGGCGCTCGACAAGGTTAGCCAACTCACGAATATTTCCAGGCCACTCATGACGACATAGACTCAGTATTGCAGCAGAATTAAATCTGATTGAGCCACGCTTCTCAGTCTCCATCCTTGAAATCAGCTCATTGAGCAGAAGAGGGATATCTTCAACACGATCTTTTAGTGCAGGCATCTCAATAGGAAATACATTCAAACGGTAATAAAGGTCCTCACGGAAATCACCACTGGTAATCATATCCTCAAGGTTTTTATGCGTTGCCGCAATGATACGGACATCAGTGTCTAATGTTTTATTTCCCCCAACCCTTTCGAATGTCCTCTCCTGCAAGACCCTTAGAATCTTAACCTGCATGTTCAGCGGCATGTCGCCAATTTCATCTAGAAAAAGCGTACCACCTTCAGCCAGTTCGAATCGACCTGCACGCGCAGTAATGGCGCCGGTAAAAGCACCCTTTTCATGACCGAACAATTCACTTTCCAACAACTCCGCCGGAATAGCACCACAGTTGACAGGCACAAAAGGCTTGTTTCTACGGTGCGAATTATAATGCAAGTTCCTGGCAACTACTTCTTTACCAGTACCCGATTGCCCTGTAATCAAGACGCTCACATCTTTATCCGCAACCTGTGCCATTAAAGCTCTAACATCTTGAACGCCGCGACTAGTACCTACAAGACTTCTAAAAAGCTCTACCTGACGCTGCTTACCACGCCCTGTTTGCGCCGAGTATTGTTCACGATAAACCTGGGCACGATATAAACTATCTAGCGTCTTATTATAGTTAAGAGGATAATCAAGTTGCGCAATGACCTTTCGTCTAAGAATATCATCAAGCCCGTCTAGAGCAGCATCACCTAGCCCTAGCACAGGAACACCCTCATCCCACTCATGTAAATCTTTAACGATCTGCTCAACCGGCTCCGAGTCTGCTCCCAAAAAAACGACACTTAAGTGCTCTGGCTCAATTGCATGCTCTTCAATAGTAGAGCGCCAACCTGACAAGGATGCGCTAAGAACACTTTCACCAAGAAAGGATAAAATAACAGAGATATCACGAAGCACTTCTTGGTTATTATGCATAACCAAAACTTTCATATCCTGGGCCATAGATGGACCTTATAGTTGTTTATTTTTTGGGTTTAACTTGAAGTAATGAATAGAGCAAAACAGTAAACTTTTGCACCCATGAGTACGCTCGAGCGGTTAATTGCAAAAAGCGATTATTCTTCAATATTCGATATCTAGCAATTAAAGTACGGATAGATTAATTAGTCAATTAAGTGGCGCAAAAAAGACGAAATAAGCGCCACATAAATAAATGTTCAAAATTTTGTCACTTATCTTATAAGTTATTGCCAGCGCAATAACACTCAATCAAGCTTTATATTGAGACGAATCCAGATAGGTATTCGCAGCCTTACTTTCGCGGGTAATCTGCTTAAGTTCCATAGAGATCTCATCTCTATGCTTCAAGCTATCTTTTAGCACCAGAGAGTAAACTTTTTCATAGCGCCTCAAGATCGATAAAAGCTGTGCCCTATCTTCTTTAGTTCGCATACTAGCAATAACTGCCTGAAGCTCGACACGCACCTGAGCATCGAGCTCAGTTAAAAGCGCCCAATCCTGCTTGTCATTAGCATCTTTTAGTTGTTTAGCAATATTTAGAAACCGTTCGTTCACGCCATGCCACCTAATGATATTCAAGCACTCAATAATGAAGCAATACACACAAACAATGCAAGTTAAGATCCGCCCCCATGGAAACGAAAAAAGGCGATAATTACAACATTATCGCCTTAGCCTTAGTTACTGATCAACGTTAACTGATCTCAGATCGTTAAGGAAATTATTTCCGATTCCTCACTCTGAACACCGTCGATATCGATAGTCAAAATCACAAAATAATAAGTGCCTGCTACCATATCATCGATCTGCGCACTGGTATCCGAGCCACTACCTACAACAACACTTTGAGCTAAGTTTGATGCATCTGTACCATATCGAATAAGGTAACTGTCAATTTCGTTTAAATCTAGAGCAGTACCATCCGCTCTTTCTTCTGGAATTGACCACTCCAAGGCTATCGACTGTAAAACCTCAAGCTCATTAATTTCTACATTAGCAACTGACGACACCTGCTGCCCCACAGAATTGGATACAATGACATCATAAGCTCCGGCATCTGCAACAGAGGCAGCCTCAATACTTAATGAGCTCGCGTTAGCACCTGATATCTCAACACCATCTTTACGCCAGGTATAACTCAAGTCACCACCGCCTGTCGCAACGATCGACAGCACTGCCGTCTCACCCTCATCAATAGCGGTAGATTGCGGTTGCGAAGCAATGACGACAGGCTCAATGGAAATCACTTCATTCACCTGAATCGTCGCATTGACAGATGTTTGCGAGCCTACCGAATTCGTCACGCTGACACTATACACACCACTATCTGAGACTGAAGCTGAAGCGAAAGAGAGTGAGCTTGAGGTCGCGCCGCTAATCGCTACCCCACCCTTAAACCACTGATACACCAACTCACCACCGCCACTCGCAGCGACAGATAGTACCGCTCCCTCTCCTTCATCTACACTAACAGAAGTAGGTTGCGTAGAAATTTGAACAGGGTCTATCACAACTACTGGTGGCAATTCGTTAACGACTACTAAAGCAGTCAAAGACTCCAGGGTACCTGACTCATCGCTCACCAGAACATCATAACTGCCTGAGTCGGAAGTATCTGCAGCTGAAATCAATAGTGAACTTAGTACCGCCCCTTGAAGCTCAACACCATCTCTACGCCACTGATAGCTTAGCTCGCCACCGGTAGCTCCCACACTTAATAAGACCTCTTCCAACTCATCAACAATTACACCTTGAGGCTGGCTAATAATTTCGAGGTCAGGAGTCTCGTTAAGCTCTGCTACGTCGTTATAGGAATCATTCGTTTCCTGTCTAACCGCCGCAAATGTCTCGGCATGTTCACTATCTGGAAGCGCTTGCTCTAGATCTAATGCAATTTCGCTTGCCTCTAGAAAAACCTCATCCAGAGTAATCTGTTCATCGCCCTCAGTACTTTGAGCCCCTAGAACGCCATCACTGGCAATCACTTCCTCTACATGTTCGATTACTTCTTCAATCGTATCCCAACGACCCAGCTCAACCATTGACAAGAAAGAGGCTGACAAAACACCCATTTCCAGTTCTGCTTTTGTAATTGAACTATACGACTCAATAGCAGTTAAATCTGCTGG
>NZ_LWGE01000883.1:0-533 GCF_001635315.1 Oleiphilus sp. HI0123 | reverse complement strand
AGTGATTACTCACCGGACTTTTAATTTCAAAACCCAGCTCTTACCAGCATCTAAACAATTATAGATACGCAATTTATGACAACAAATACCGAGCAATCTCAAACACTTCCTACCGTTTTGGTGGATGGATCATCTTATTTATTCCGGGCTTTTCATGGTTTACCTCCTTTAGTTAATTCTAAAGGCCAGCCAACCGGAGCAATTAAAGGTGTGATCAGCATGCTTAGAAGGCTGGAAACCGACTATCCAGGCTCTAAAGTAATTGTGGTTTTTGACGCTAAAGGTAAGAACTTTCGTCATGAAATTTACCCTGACTATAAAGCGAATCGTCCACCGATGCCTGATGATTTACGTTCTCAGATCGCGCCGATTCACGAGATCATTGAAGCAATGGGTTTGCCTTTACTCATCATTCCTGATGTCGAAGCGGATGATGTGATTGGTGCCTTGGCGCATCAGGCAACGCAAAAGAAGATCGATGTGGTGATCTCAACTGGCGATAAGGATATGGCTCAGTTAGTGACAGAGCATGT
>NZ_LWGE01000882.1:0-780 GCF_001635315.1 Oleiphilus sp. HI0123 | reverse complement strand
CAAGTGCCTTAATCGCCATGATGATGGTGAGCCTTGCCTCACTCGCTCACGAAGGTATGCATGCATCAGGGCAGGCGCACGTGGGCGAGAGCCATATGGGCTTAATGGAAGTTTCTTTGGCCGTGATGGCAATGCTAGCAGTTGGCGCATGGGCATTGAAAGAAGCTAAATCTAAGAAGTAGCATTTAGAGTCAGTCCCCGTGTTTCTGTATGCAGAGCCTTCCGTGGCTCGCATGCGGACTAGCACGGGGAGTCCAGATAAGGGATGCAACCCTCTGCTTCCTCAAAGGTCAAAACATCAAAGACTATTCACCACCGAGAACACCGAGCGGCANAGGGCCTCCACCGAGAAGACATATAAGAATTATTAAGGTTGATCTTTACTCTGTGCAGCGAAGCGCTCTGTGACCTCGGTGGTTCAATGTGTTTACGGAGCCTTCCACGGCTCGCAGGCCGGCTAGCACAGGGTTGATCAGCGAGGGGCGGAACACTCTGCCTACAAACTACTGTATTAACTGCGTTCTCGCCTCATAAAACTCTGTCGGGCAGCTAATCACATCATTTTCCTGAAGCCCCATGAGCTGCATAAATGCGCCATGGTTAACATGAATCAGGTTATGGTGGTCGCCACTTTCAAAGTAAATACTAGGCATCTCTTCCAAGCTTTTATCCCAAACTACTGGTAAGCCATAGACTTGGCCTAGTGCAGGAACCGCACCTTCTTCGCAATCATCAAATAAGCTTTTGAGTTCACACTCATCGACCAAGCGATAATGCGAG
>NZ_LWGE01000881.1:0-385 GCF_001635315.1 Oleiphilus sp. HI0123 | reverse complement strand
GTCGCCTTGTATTGTCACGTCCCTGTTATCAGCGTGTGTTGTTGCAATAATGCCGCAGCCTACACCACAGTAGGCGCAGGTGGTCTTTATTTCCTGCGGTTTTGTGCTTGTCTCTGTTGAGTTGATCATTTGAGTCATCTTGATGTTCCTAACCCGCTAAATCTAAGGTGGTAGTTTGCTTGGCGGTTTGAAAGTAGCCTTGGCCGAATATCAAAAACTCTCTCATGTCTTCGATATTGCAGCGCTGTTCAAGTAAGCTTTGATACCATGAGCCGTCTTTGGTATCGCCATATAGAACAACGCCTATGATGTGCCTATCTTTGATAACAAGCTTTTTATATACCTTGGCAGAAGGATCAGAAAAACGGATTTCCTCGCTTTCTTC
>NZ_LWGE01000880.1:0-304 GCF_001635315.1 Oleiphilus sp. HI0123 | reverse complement strand
CACTATGAATAATGCAGCGCGCACCAATCGTCACGCCGTGATAGATATTGACGCCTGGATAAAGTCGAGTGCATTCACCTATCCGCGAGTCATCAGAAACTGTCGTATTTTCACCAATTACACAACCAGCCCCTAAGAAAACACCTTTACCAATTACTGCGCCAGCTCCCACAAAAACGCCTTCAGCGACCTCAGCAGTGTCATGCACAACAGCCGAAGGGTGGATATCTGAACCCGCACTAAGGTCAAGCTGGGTACTGTCCCACAAGTGAGTTAAACGCGCATACGCCAGGTAAGGGTTATC
>NZ_LWGE01000879.1:0-268 GCF_001635315.1 Oleiphilus sp. HI0123 | reverse complement strand
AACTCTTGGAGAGACTGGGCAGGCATAACATTAGCCAGCGGTAGAAACACCTCTAGATCTTCAAACCGCATACGAGGAAAAGAACTCAACCCGTTCGATGGCAAAATGGGCAGTAATTCAGAATCTACTTCACCACGTGCGGCTAACGCTTCTGCCATATAAGGCACACTCAGTTGCCCTCTTGTTGTGGAGCTTATTTCGTTCACAGAGTAAAGGACGCTTTCATGAGTATTCACATGCGCGAACCTTACATTGTCCAACTGTGCAA
>NZ_LWGE01000878.1:0-557 GCF_001635315.1 Oleiphilus sp. HI0123 | reverse complement strand
GGAAAACTCAAAGATTATGAGGTTCATCCTTTCGGCGTTGCGATTATGCTGCCGAAAATATATTTAGTCGCCAAGAAGGAAGGTGACATGCAAAAGGGCGATGAGGCTTTTCGAAGTTTCTTGATTCATAAGATAAGTGACTTAAGTGTTAGCAGTCACGCAAATGCGGTGCCTGAAGATTTCGAGCTAAAAAGCTATCTAGATCAAGGAAATATGGATGTCTTAATCGACTTTCAAGACGCTCAGACTTACACCCTGGAGCTGAGTATTACGACGGGAAAACACAGCAATTTAATACAAGACTTACACGACAACCCTATCAGTCACGATCAGGAGCTACATCACGCTCACGATGATGACTGGAGCTTAAGTGCTACAACTAAGCGCACGGTTCAACTCAGAAACTGGTTAATGTCATTAGGCCCTCAGGCCAAAGTGATATCGCCCGACATCATCAAACAGGACCTTATCGATAACATCGACTTGATACGGGCGAACTATATAAAGCGTCAACACTGACATTAAGTTTAAACGAGATAAGCATGAAACTATTGGCT
>NZ_LWGE01000877.1:0-725 GCF_001635315.1 Oleiphilus sp. HI0123 | reverse complement strand
AACAAGCTCTGCCTGGTCATAGCCATGTTCAAAAAGTAGCCAGCCACCTGCTTCGAGAAACTCACGCGCATCATGCGTAATCTTTTTGATATCGGCCATCCCCTGATCTTCAGCAATCAGAGCAGAAGCAGGCTCAAATCGAACATCCCCTTCACGCAGGTGCTTATCTTTGGCATCGATATAGGGAGGATTACTAACAATCAGAGAAAAACGCTGCTCCCGGAATGCGGAAAACCAATCGCTGCAGAAGAACTCAACATGAGGAAGGCTATTCAAGTTTGCGTTTTGCCTTGCTAGCTCAATGACCTTTGGAAAACGGTCAACACCATTGACCTGCCATGCTGGACGCTCACTAGCTAATGCCAAGGCTATCGCCCCCGTGCCCGTTCCGAGATCAAGTACTGAAATGGCGGACTTATCCAACGGCAAATTCAAAGCCCTTTCAACAAGCACTTCGGTATCAGGCCTTGGAATGAGAGTATGCTCATTAACCTTTAAATTTAGAGTCCAAAAATCTCGCTGACCAATTAGGTGGGCAATAGGACGCCCTTTTTGGCGTTGTGAAACAAGAGAAAGAAAGTGCTCGGTTTGGTCTTGATCCAGACTTTTATCAGGCCAGGTCCGTAAATAAGCACGCTCGCAATCGAGCACGTGACATAAGAGCAGCTCAACATCCAAAGATGCCGAACTGCTTGTCAATTCGAGGGATTTTGCCATCGCCTCTG
>NZ_LWGE01000876.1:0-4181 GCF_001635315.1 Oleiphilus sp. HI0123 | reverse complement strand
TCCGTAATCCCTTTTTCAGCTAAGAAAATTCGGACTCTGCGCGGGTTCGGTGCGATTCTCATCTCATATATTTTCATAGGGTTTTTCCTTATTCGTTATTGGTCGGGATTTAGTAATTTTTCTAACTGATCGTTTAGAATGGTATTTTTTTCTAAACGACCGGTCAAGAATAATCTATAATTAGTTTTTATTAGTACATTCATTGAGAAAGGCATATGGGTCGTAAGTTAGCATTTGATGCGGATAGAGTGTTGCATAAAGCAATGAAGCTTTTCTGGCTTAAGGGTTATGAAGCAACGTCTATGCAAGACTTGGTAGATGAGCTTGGGATTAACCGCTTTAGTGTCTACAATACCTTTGGTGATAAGAAAGAAATATTCATAAAGGTCTTAATGCATTATAGGAAGACTGTTCTAGCTTATTTGTTAGCGCCGCTTAAGAGTGATAAGCCTGCAAGGCAGCGTTTAGATGATTATTTTGTTTTGCTTTTGGAGCAGCTTCAGTCTGAAGCGGGTTCGTTAGGATGTATGATGCAGAATACTGGCTTAAGCCAGATTTCAAAAGACGCCGATGTGAGGTCGGTTCTAAAGCTGCTGGTCGATGATCTTCGTGATGCTATTTTTAATGCAATAAATGAAATACAAAGAGAGCAGCCAGCTACAATGAGAAGTGAGGATATGACTGCATTTGTGCTCTGCCAGCTTCAAGGGATGATTGTCTGGCGCAGAGCTGTTAACTCTAAAGCGCAGATTGAAGGGCAGATGCAAATACTAAGAAATACGGTCGCTGCCTGGTAAGGTGGTTTCTAACGAGGCGTTAGGATTGTGTTACCTCGAGAAGTCCAGTCGGATAGGTAAATACTGCCCGCGGAGCGGCTTTCGTCATAATGATCGCCACTAAGATTTTCTATTTTTAGTAGGTCTACATGAAGGTTACGTGAAATAGAAATTGAGTCACCACTTAGTTGCTTCATTTCATGCTGAAAATTCTTCGGTTTATAATTTATTTCACTGGTGGTGGTAAAGCTTTGTGCGGCACCGCTGACAACTGAATTATCTTCAATAGTTAATGTTTCAGTTGGCGAAGCTATATCATTACTAGCTTGAGTGGTAGCCAGTCCACCGTCTTCAATTTTCTTCAGCTCGTGGGATGCAAAATCTTGTGTATCTTCTGCTTCATTGTATGAATTTTTCCCGTTAGAGTTCGTTGCTTCGTCATCTTCGCTATCGACGGTTAAGCCTGCAGCAGGCGAGCCGTATATGTCCAAAACAGAGATGCCGGCAATGGCAGAGACGTCGTCCATGTCTGACTCGCTCATTGCCAAAGATTGATAAGTGGCAATAGTGCTCTTTTCTTGAGAATTAATTGGCTGCGAAGCAAGTGACTTACTTGCTATCAACATTAAGGGCAGAGAAATACTAAGAATAAGCGGAGCTTTCATTTCAACAAGACACACAACATAGTAAAGCTAAAAAAATATTCCATTCGAACATATCGCTGCAGATCAATTGCGGCTGGTTACAAATAATACAGTTTTAAGTCCTATATGTACATTTAATAATGTGAATATTATTCACGTTATGCTTGTTGTTTATTTTACTAAACTCAATTAACGCTATTGCTAATGAGGGTCTAAACTTAGAGTCATGTGTAAAGACGGCTTATTTTTGGCGGTGATTCGCGTGCCAGGATTGGCTTTCTTAGAGAATAATAATATTTAGTGTCCTAAGGAGTGCTCTATGTTGGATGATTCTGATCCAATTGAAACCTCGGAATGGTTAGAAGCTATTCAGTCTGTAATCGATAATGAAGGTATGGAGCGAGCGGAGTATTTGCTTGCTTTACTATCTGAGAAGGCTCGCAAGTTAGGTGGTGAGTTACCATATTCAGTGACGACGCCGTATTGCAACTCAATTCCTACTGACCAAGAAGCTCGGATGCCCGGCGATTTGTTTATGGAACGTAGGATTCGCTCTCTTATTCGCTGGAATGCAATGGCGATGGTACTCAGGGCAAATAAACGGCCGGGGGAACTAGGTGGACATATATCCTCGTTTTCTTCGAGTGCGACACTTTACGATGTTGGCTTTAATCACTTCTTTCACGCGGGAAATGATAAGCGCGAAGCGGATCTTATATATATTCAAGGGCATACTTCGCCAGGTATCTATGCTCGTTCCTTTATCGAGGGGCGGCTTTCTAGAGAGCAAATGGATAATTATCGAAATGAAGTAGATGGAAATGGTTTGCCATCATATCCTCACCCCTGGTTAATGCCTGATTATTGGCAGTTCCCAACGGTATCTATGGGCTTAGGGCCCTTACAAGCCATCTATCAAGCGCATGTGATGAAGTACTTACATAGTCGAGAGCTTACTGATAAAAGCAATCGAAAAGTCTGGTGCTTTGTAGGCGATGGCGAGACAGATGAGCCTGAGACGCTTGGCTCCATAGCTCTAGCAGGGCGAGAAAAACTCGATAACCTGATATTTGTCGTGAACTGTAACCTTCAAAGGTTGGATGGGCCTGTTAGAGGAAACGGTAAAATTATTCAAGAACTTGAAGGGGTATTCCGCGGCGCAGGGTGGAATGTTATCAAGGTTATTTGGGGACGGATGTGGGACCCTCTGTTTGATCAAGATACTGATGGCTCGATGCAGCGCGCGATGGATGAAGTGGTTGATGGCGAGATGCAAAACTTTAAGTCAAATGGTGCGGCTTATACGAGGAAGCACTTCTTTGGTCGCTATCCGGAGCTTGCCAAGTTAGCTGAGCAATTGAGTGATCGGGATATTGAGCAACTTAATCGTGGCGGGCATGATCCTTACAAGGTTTATGCTGCGTATCATAAGGCGGTTAATCATAAAGGTCAGCCGACCGTTATTCTGGCGCACACGATCAAAGGTTATGGCTTTGGTAAGGTTGGTGAAGGAACAAACAGTACTCACTCGCTGAAGAAACTTGATGTCGAAACACTTAAGGCATTCCGTGACCGGTTTGGGGTGCCTGTCAGCGATGACGATATAGAATCAATCCCTTACTATCAGCCATCAGCAGACAGCCCTGAAGCTGTCTATATGAAAAAACGCCGAGAGGAACTAGGTGGATTCTATCCAAAACGGCGTGCCCAGAGTCAGCCTTTGGTGACGCCTGACTTGAGTTTTTTCAAGAATCAACTAGAGGGCAGTGGTGAGAGAGAAATCTCAACTACCATGGCCTTTGTTAGAATGCTTTCGTCCTTAACTAAGGACAAGCGTATCGGTAAGCGCGTCGTGCCAATCGTGCCGGATGAAGCGAGAACCTTTGGTATGGAGGGAATGTTTCGTCAACTTGGCATCTATACCTCTGAAGGTCAAAAATACGTGCCGAATGATAGTGATCAGGTGATGTACTATCGTGAAGATCAAGGTGGACAGATTCTGGAAGAGGGGATTAATGAAGCGGGTGCAATGGCTGCATGGATGGCCTGCGCAACCTCATATAGCACTCATGATTACCCGCTCATACCGTTCTATATTTACTACTCAATGTTTGGGTTTCAACGTGTTGGGGACTTAGCGTGGGCGGCGGGCGATATGCGTTCTCGCGGCTTTCTTGTTGGTGGAACTGCAGGTCGAACAACGCTCAACGGAGAAGGGCTGCAGCATCAAGATGGACATAGTCATATTATGGCAGGAACGATACCGAACTGTATCGCTTATGACCCCGCCTATGCCTGTGAATTAGCGGTGATTATTCAAGATGGTTTACGTCGTATGTATCAGGAGAATGAAGACGTTTATTACTATTTGAGTATTATGAATGAAAACTATAAACAGCCTGCTTTGGTCAAAGACTCCGAAGAGGGAATCCTGAGAGGGATGTACTTATTCGATACCCTTAAACCTAAGGGGCGAGGAAAGAAACTCAGCGTTCAGTTAATGGGTAGTGGTGCCATATTAAATGAAGTTAGAGTTGCTGCCGAAATCTTGCGTGATGAATATAACATCGCAAGTGATATTTGGAGTGTCACTAGTTTTAATGAATTGGCGCGAGATGGCATGAAGACCGTTCGTTGGAATATGTTGAACCCGGATAAAAAGAAAAAAGTAAGCTATGTCGAAACTTGCTTGGGTGAACGTGAAGGACCAGTGGTGGCATCGACTGACTATATCCGCCTTTATGGCGAGCAGATTCGAGCA
>NZ_LWGE01000875.1:0-370 GCF_001635315.1 Oleiphilus sp. HI0123 | reverse complement strand
GTGCAAAGCCTTCTACTCGCTCGACAAGCACCCGGCCGTAATAAGAACGGTCAAAAATGGCTAAGGTGCCTGGCTTGGGAAGACGGGTTTGAAAGCGATACAGGTAGTGTCGGCCTTGCTCATCGGGGTGAGGCGCTGATATCGGATAGACCCTAAAACCGCGGGGGTCGAGCTTTTCGCTAATTCGCCTAATTACCCCACCTTTACCTGAGGCGTCCCAACCTTCAAACACGATAATTGCTCGTTTGCCTTGTCGATAATAGGCTTGTTGGATTTGGAGAAGGCGCTCCTGGCAGCTTTTAAGTGCTTTTGTGTATTGGCTTTTTGATTCAATGAGAGCTTGATCAAAATTCACCTTAGAGAGGTTAGG
>NZ_LWGE01000874.1:0-378 GCF_001635315.1 Oleiphilus sp. HI0123 | reverse complement strand
TGAATATACAGTTGGCTTGTTGAATGGTTCGCCATTACCGGTAATTGGCTTAAAAACCAGCCATACCTTTTATGACTATGAAGCGAAGTACGAGTCAGATTCTACACAATATTTATTACCCTCAGGCTTATCTGATGAAGAAGAGCAGAGTCTGGGGAATTTGGCGGAAAGAGCATTTAGTGCCTTAGGCTGTTCTGGCTGGGGGCGTGTCGATGTAATGCGCGATAGCAAAGGGCGCTTTTGGTTGTTAGAAGTTAACACCATACCAGGAATGACCAGCCATAGTCTGGTTCCTATGGCCGCGAAAGCTTCAGGTTTAGAGTTTGATGATTTGCTACTGGAAATACTGAAGTCAGCAGTGACAAACAAGCGCTTAAG
>NZ_LWGE01000873.1:0-599 GCF_001635315.1 Oleiphilus sp. HI0123 | reverse complement strand
ACTTATTACTAGAATCTTACCAATTGCTAATAGTCGAATATCTTGTGGTTTTGCTCTTTGACAGCAACCATATTTAGACATATAAATGAAGGTGAGACATTTATCCATAAGAGGTGTTGAATAGATGAATAACCTGTATAGCCGTACCTGGGATGAAAAACGCGATTTCATCAGAATGAGAGTCGATACTGAAATCACTCTAGCCGTTGATAACTCGGACATCAAAGTAAATGGTTATTGCCGTGACCTTAGTGGCGCAGGCATGTTAATAGAAGTAGAAGAAGAACTAACAGCAGGAGCAACTTGCCGGACATCGCTTCCTTCAAGCAACGATGCGTTTCCCGCTCTGGATGCAACCGTAAAAGTACTACGCTGCACACAGGTCGACGAAAATACTTTTCAAGTAGGCGCAGAAATTGTAGAAATCGCGAGTTAGGCGAAGCAATTTCATAAGCACATAAAAAAGCCCGTGAGCGTTTTTCTCACGGGCTTTTTTATGTGTTCGCTAAAGTCTCTACTAGGCTGGCATTTCCAACTTTTCAGGCGAAACAATAACACCATTATTATCGGCATAAACGTAGTGACCTGGTGTAAAGGTT
>NZ_LWGE01000872.1:0-262 GCF_001635315.1 Oleiphilus sp. HI0123 | reverse complement strand
GGTATGCATTCTCTACTGCAGACATTGCAGCGTCGACATCGCAGCTATGTCCAAGTTCGTTAAGCACCGCGCCTAAAGAGCTAACGCAGTAATCAACGTTTTTACGATTACAGCCATTGCCCATTAAGCCGATTCGCCATGCTTTGCCAGCAAACTTACCTAGCCCTGCACCAAGTTCCAAGTCGTACTGGTTAAGTAGTGTTGATCTAACAGTCGCATCTTCAATACCTTCTGGAATCTTCACTGCATTAAGTTGAGATAG
>NZ_LWGE01000871.1:0-373 GCF_001635315.1 Oleiphilus sp. HI0123 | reverse complement strand
ATCTCTTTGCACTTAAAAAACGACGTGTACTTCCCCTTTGTTCTTATGAACTCCGCTTTTGAGTGAGCGTAGGAAGGCTTACACTTTGCGAAACAGATAATCATCCATATAACTTTCACCTCGTTGAATGGAGGCGAAATGCTCGAGTTCCAGGTGCTCGTTTATATTTCTGAGTTCACCTGGCTCTAGGCAGAAGCGACGGGAAAAGCCGTTTTTCTCATGATGGGTGAGGTTAAAGGTGCTCAAAAGTAACTTTCCACCGGGGCGTAACAGTGCGATGAACAGGGGCCAATAATGAGGCGCTGGTTTAAAGTGCGTCATCACGATGTTATCAAACGTCTCTAGCTCGTTTAGTTGTTCTGGGTGATCGAGG